>JANYAG010000341.1 GCA_025361465.1 Gemmatimonadota bacterium | reverse complement strand
CGCGGCGTCATCCCTCCAGAGCGTCGGGCGCAAGTGGAAAAGATACTCAAAGAGGACATCGGCCCGTGGGTAGCCCACCTCCAAGAGCATCGCAGCGGTCAGGCCAAGGAAGTCGCGGCCAAGACGGACACCGCTGTTCGGAAGGCCCAGGAGCAGACGACCCTAGCCAAGCGCACGCTTGCCAAGGCCGTCAAGCCCGCAGGAACCAAGACCGTTGCCCCGGCGAAAGCCAAGGCACCCGTCAGCGCCAACGACGCCGTGCTGGACATTCAAGCGATGCTCGAAGGCCGCTGACCCCTCCGCAGGCACACACACCAACATTATAGGGTACTCAAGTGGCAGTGACGCAAATGACCGACACCGGGATTGCCGGTGTCCTCAAGACGGTGTACAGCAACGTGCGGGAGAAGATCGTCCCGATTGCCACGCCGCTGTTCGCCAACATCAAGAAGGGAGCCAAGGGCGGCTCTCGGAACTTCCGCTGGGGTGGCAACGGGGTCGTGTTCGACGCCGTGATGTCGCGCCCGGTCGGCATGACCGCTTCCTCAACCGGCAACCTGCCGCCTTCAAGTGCGGCCGTGGAAAAGCAGGGCACGTTCAATATCAAGCGGCTGTACGTCACCCGCGAAGTCGATGGGCTGGCGATTGCTGGCACCGGCTCGACCGAAGCCTCGTTCGTCAACCTGGCGAAGAAGCTGGTCGAGGAAGCGAAGGACGCGATTCAGCTCGGGATGCAGGAGTTCTCGCACTCCGATGGACGCGGCGTCAAGGCGATCCTGTCCTCGACGGCCGACACCACGCACTGTGTCGTGACCAGCCCCTACGGCATTTCGGGCGCCGGTCAGGGCGGGTTGCTGCTGGACGTGGGAATGTACGTTGCGGTCCTTGACACGACCGGGACCACGCAGCGTGGCGCGGCGGAAATCACGGCCGTTAGCAACTCCGGCGACAACGCCACCCTCACCTTTGGGTCGGCGATCGCCGGGATGGGAGCCACGGACATCGTTGTGGCTGCGACCTCTGCCGACAACTCGTTCAACTCGTTCCCGAACGGGCTGACGAACATCATGAACCGGGGCGGCTCGTACAACGCGCTACACATCCTCGACGCGTCCACCTCGCCGCGCTGGGACACCCTTCGGCTGGTGGCTGGCACCGATACCCCGGATGCCGCACTGCCTACCGAGTTCGATATTTGGGAGTTGGCAACCCGCGTGGCTGGACGCAGCGGCAAGGATGCCAAGCTCAATCCGGGTGAGTTCATGCTGCTCACCACGCCGGGCCTTGAGCGGAAGTTCGCCGAGTCCTTCTTCGGACAGCGTTCCATCGGCATCGACAAGATGATGGACATCAAGGGCGGGTTCAAGGCGGTGTCGTTCAGCGGCATCCCGATGATCTCTGACCCGTGGTGCCCGGCCGGTGTGGTCTACCTCGTGCACCTGCCGTCGCTCTCATGGATTGACGCGGTGGACTGGGGTGCGGTGGCGTATGAGGACTCGTCCGTGTGGCGTCCCATCGCCAACAAGGATGCCTACCAGACCTCGTTCCGGGCGTACCTCCAGCTCGGCACCACGTTCCGGTCGGCGCACGGCTTGATCTCGGGTTACGCCGACAGCAACCGGTACAGCTTGGTTATGTAGTTCTCTAAGGTGCCACGGTCCTGCGTAACGGGGCCGTGGCGCCTGTTCCACCTTTCTCTCTTTCTCAGGAACACAGCCACCATGAACAACGTCTTTCTTCCCAGTGCCGGACGGTACGGCGTAATGTCGGTAATGACCGAAGCGGGTAATGTCGGCGCCCTCGCGCCCGTCATCGCCAACGGCGGCACTACCATCTACCGGATGCCCACGCTCCCTCGGGCTAGCGTTGTTCAGACGCTCGGCGTGCAGTGCAGCACCCTGACCGCTTCGGCTGGCGCCGTGACGGCTCAGGTGTTCAAGCGCAACGCCACTGGCGCACTCAGCAAGGCGCTGACGGGCACGTTCGACCTGCTCACTGCAAACCTGGCCGTTGGTGTCGTGAAGGCCATCCCGATTACGGCCACTGAGGCTGACCGCACCTTGAAGGTCGGGGACTATCTCGCGGTGGATATCGTCGCCGCTGGCTCCGTCACGACTCAGCCAATCGACTTCTTCGTTAGCGCCGAAGTCGCCCTCCGCAACTAGTTCGATCCACGGCACCGCCCGGTACTCGCCGGGCGGCCCCCACCCAGGACATTCGTGAGTCTCAATATCCGGCACATCGAGCCGCCGACGGGCATCGTCGAACGGCTCCAGCAAATCCACCCGGCCCTCGGCCTCAAGATGGTTCCCTGCTGTGGCCGCGACCCGTACTGGGCGCTGACATGGGACTGGCCCGAGAACGACCCGCGCCGCGCTCGCGTTCGTGATGGCCTACTCGCCCCCGACAAAGCGTGGGATATGCTCTCGATGCTGCCGATGGGGTGTTCGGCCGGAGAAGCGTACGGCTACGCGATCAATGCTTTCCGTCGCAGCAGCGACCAAGGCATCAGGGACTTGCTGAACGACGTGGAGAAGTTCAACCAAGAGAACACCGCGAAGATGTGGAGTGGCACCACCGACGAAGCGATGAACCAGATCGAGGTGATGGGCCACAAGATGTTCGCCAAGGAAAGCGGTGTCATCGCCAAGAGCTACGGCGGGATCACTGCAAAACCCAAGAAGAAGGGAAGCAAGAAATGAGCATCCTCCGCTCGACGTTGCTGGCCGATGCCCGAGAGTTCGCCGACGCCACGGGGTCAACCCGCTGGCTCGACCCGCTTGTGTTGCGGGTGGCCGACTTGGTGTTCCGGCGCGAGTGGAGTGGGATTCTCAACGCGAACAAGATGTACCGGGCGGCGGTGCGCACCCCGGCCCTCACGCTCGATAGCACGTTGGGGCGGGGCAGCTTCGACCTGTCGGCCCTGAACAGCGGCGCGGGTGACACGCTCCAGACCTTCTATCGCATCATCGCGGTACGGGCCGACCGCATGACGTACCAGTTGGACGCGCTCGACCGCATCCCTGGCGCGATGACCACGATTAATAGTCTGGCGCTCGCCTCCCCAGCGTACTGGGTGGTCGGGACCACGGTTTCCCTGAGCCCTGCCAGAGCGAGCACCGCCCCGTCCGTCCTTGTCAACTACACGCCGGTCGCGCCGAGCCTGCTGGCCGATAGTGCTTCGACCGTGGAGTTCCCGGCTGGCTACGAGTCGATCCTGTCCATGGAACTGGGCGCCCTGTTGCTTGCCAAGGGTGGCGCAGAGACGCAGGCCAGCCGCGACTTGAAGTTCCTCGCCGATGAGGCCCGTGGCGATATGCTCGCCGACGTGGCCCGCTTCACTACCAACCCCAACACGGTCCAGCATGGCGACACTGCGTCTGAGTGGGGCTGCTAATGCGCGACGTGGTACAGGACACACAGGCAGGGTTCCGGGGCGGCCTGAACTTGGTGGCCGACGAATCGCAGCTCGGCAACGATGAGCTGCGGGTCGCGGCCAACGTGCGCCTGACTGACGATGGCGGAGCCACGCGCCGCAGAGGGTCACGGCGGTTGCTGGAGACGGCGCTACCGGCCGCCGTCTTGGGTGGATTTGCCTGGTCGAACGCCAGCGAGGCGCAGGAAATCTTGGCCGTCGCCGATGGCAAGTTCTATACCGGCGCCTATGGGACACCGACCACCCTGATCAACCCCGCCGGGGCGTTCAGCATCACCGTCCCCCCGTCCTTCGCCGCCTTCCGCAATCCCACCAAGACAGCCGTGTGCTACATCGCGGACGGTGGGCTGCTGAACAAGTACGACGGCACGACGCTTACCGTGAACATCGCCTCGACGCCCGCCTGCTCCGTGCTGGCCGTCTACAACTCCCGGCTCTACGGCATCACGGGCCTCGATGAAATGCTGTACGCCTCGGCCCTCGATGACGGTGACACGCTGGGCATCGTGGCGTCGGGTGGCATCCAGGCCGCGATCCGCACCTTCGGGCGGCAGCGGTTGTGTGGCCTCTTGGCGCTGGGCAACTCCCTGCTGCTGTTTCACGAACGCGGCATCTCCCGATTCACGGGCATCAGCATCGACGACATCGCCATTCTGGCCGGGACTCGCGGCGTGTCACAAGACGTGGGTTCCATTGCCCCCTTCTCGATCCTCTCGGTTGAGAACGTGGGCTTCTTTGTGAGCGACCGGGGCTTCTACAAGATCACCGAAGATGGCGTGGAGTCGATCAGCCGGAAAATCGACCCCGTGGTGGCGGCACTCGCCTCGGTGGATTTGGCTGCGATCCGCGCCGTCCACAGTCGCGCCACCCGCGAAGTCCTGTTCTTCCTGCCGGGGATCGGCGTCTACGTCTACAACTACCGAACGCAGGCATGGGCTGGTCCGTGGGATGGCGTGTACACCGCGCCGACACCGCACTGCTTGTTCGAGGCCGTCGATGACGACGGCAAGTCGATTGTCCTCATGGGGTCCGTGGACGGCCATCTCCGGCACTGCAACTTCCCCGGCCTCTTTCTCGATGATGCCCTGAGCGACGGCGCTGGTGGCAACAGCTACACCATGAACCTCCAGTGTCACCGGATGTTCTTCGAATCGACTTCGCTGGAGAAGGCGCTGCGCTGGGCCTACGTCGTTGCCGACCTCCAGGGGTCACCGAGCGCGAGCTTGCAGTGGAAGTCGGCGACAGAAAGCGGCACGGTCACTCTCGTCGCCCCCGCCTCCCCGAAGTGGGGCAAGCTCGTATGGGGTGCCTTTGTGTGGGGTGGCGCAGGAGCGACCACGCACCGCGTCCCGGTGTCCGGTCGTGGGTACTGGGTCGAACTCTCCATCGTCGATGACGGTGGCACCGAATCGAAGTTCAGCCGCGTCGAAGTGGATGCGTTCAACATGGGGAGAAGGTAAATGGCGGAAACGGTAGGCCAGCACCAGCAGTCCGCATACGTCACGCCAGTCAACGGCGGCACGGGTGATGCGACGGTCGTGCTTGGCAACGACAACAACACGCGCACGAAGCTGAACGCCCACGATGCCGACACGGGCGTTCATGTGCAGTCCAGTGTTCTCGCTTCCCGTCCGGCTTTCGGGTCCGTGGGGCGGAAGTGGCTGTGCAGTGACACCCTGAAGCTCTACTACGACACGGGCGCGGCATGGGCCGAGGTGGCCTACGCCCCGGCGGTGGCCCCCAGCTTCACGGGCGGCATCACGGTCGCAGGCGGGGCGGTAATCGGAGGTGGCGCCAACATCACGGGCAACTCGGCGATCACCGGCACGCTGAACGTGAGTGGCCTGGCGGTGTTTGCGGCGGGACTCGAACTTACCGGCACGATCAAGCTCGGGGGCCGCACCTACACCTTCCCGGTCGCTGAAGTCGCCAACGGCTACCTCAAGACCAATGGCACGGGCACGCTGGCCTTTGTCGCGCTTCCCCACGTCCCCACGGCGTCGGCGGTCATGGTCGGTCACACGACAGACCAAGATTTCCCTTACGGGGAGGACACTACGCTCCTACCGAACGGGACACCCCTTGTGTCGGGGACCGGGCTGACCTACAACGCTGGCACTGGGTTCGTCACGAACGCCTCCGGGGTCGATGGCATTGTCCATGTCACGGTCAGCGGTCACTTTGGGGACACGGGGACGAACGAGAACTGGCAAGTGATTCTTTGGGCTAGCGGGGGCGGCACAAACGTCGTCCCTGCCCATCACCCCATGCTGCGCGCTAATGGGACGATGGTGGGTTCGACAACCAGTTTCCTTGTCTATCTCTCGGCTGGCGCATCGCTCTGCGTTGACGTGATAAACCCGACCGCCTTGCTTCGCAAGCTTCAGTTCTCTCTGTTCTTCTCGATGGTGGCATAATGGACGCACGGGACGAGGAACGCTCCCGCCGTCTCCTGCTGCGCTTTCTGACTCAAGCGGGCAACGGGGTGGCAGTACCCGTCACCGTGACGGCCACCACCAAGGCGATCACGCTGCCCCGCACCGAGCGGGATGGGCAGTACGGCGTGTGTGTCACCCCGTCCTGGGGCACGACCACCTGGGTCACTGCAAAAACCGCCACCGGCTTCACGATCAACCTCGGCACCGCTGCTCCCGCCAACGCCACCGTCGATTACGCCACCTTCCGCACCGAGTAGTACATGGCCGATCCGTTCGCCTACACCTCTGGCGTCACCAGGTTCACCGGCACCTCTCCTTCCTCCGTGGGTTCCTCCATGCCACTCCCGTTCCTTGCTGCCGCCGCCCCGTCCATCATCAGCGGCATCGCTGGATTGTTCGGTGCCAGTTCCGCCTCGAAGCAGGCCGCGAAAGCCCGCGAGGAACAGCAGCGCCAGTTCAACGCGGAACTCGCGCAGAATCAGGCGCAGTACCAACAGACCTACGGCCTCAACTCGCGTGTCGCGGACACCAACAGGCAGGCGGGTAACCGGGCGTTTGTCTCGTCACAGGACGACAAGCGGCGCGTCATCGGGGATCAGGCGTACCTGAACCCCGACCGTAAGCAGATGCTCGCCCTGTTGATGCAGAAGTTCGGGTCCCGCCCCGCCTCGCCACTGATGGGGGTATAAGATGGCCGACTTCACTTACGGCGGCAGTTCGGCATCTCCGGCCAGCGCCCCAGCCACGGACTCGGAAGCCAAGAAGAAGATCGCGGACGGGTATAGTGCTACTGCGGCGGGCATCGCGCCCCCGGCCAAGCCCGCAGACCAGGCGACACAGGCCCAGGCGGCGATCAGTCAGGCGGCAGCCAAGGTCGCTCCCGCCCCGGCCCCCACGCAGACCTTTGCCCAGCAACAGGCCGCTGGACAGGCCCGACCGGCTCCACAGGTACCCGCGCCCGCCGCTCCGGCGGCATCAAGTTACGACTCCAACTACACCCGGACTCCGGCGCCCTACTCGGCGAGTCCGGCGTCGGATACGACCGGGGTGCGCGCAAGGATTACCTCGCTGCTGGCGAACCCGCAGTCGAGCTACGACAGCGCGGCGATGCAGCACGAGTACGACGTGGGCGGCCGGGGGATCGACGACGATTTTGCCTTGCAACAGACACGACTGGGCGAGGAGATGGCGGGACGTGGACTCTCCGACTCCAGTATCCGGGGTGGGCGCACGGCTGACCTGAACGTGGGTCAGCGCAGCGCCAAGACCGCCCTAATGGATTCCCTGCTCACCAAGCAGGCCGACAAGGCCGACGCGGCGAAGGCGGCGTCTATCGCCAATGCCTTGCAGTTGATGGGACTGGATCAGCAGGAGGCGCAGTCGCAGGCGTCGTTGATGGTACAGGCGCGCGGGCAGGACGTGAGCAGCAAGATCGCCGCCGACCAGCTCAAGCAGGGTGGCCAGCAGTTCGACTCGAAACTGAACTTCGACCGGGAAGTAGCTGGCACGGGCCGGGACCAGTTTGATCGGACGTTCGGGCTTCAGAAGAGCGAGGTCGACACGGGCCGGGAGCAGTGGCAGAAGAACTACGACGCGAACAACGCGCACTTTGACTCCAACCAGGCACAGCAAAGCGAGTTCCACAAGGACGACCGGGCGCTGGACATTGCGAAGTGGATGGGCCTTGACGGGATCGGCACAGCAGATGGGGGCTATACGCCCCTACCTGCTGACGCCGCCGCTCCGCCGCCGCCGTCCGACTACACGCCGCCGCCTGCGATTAACGGGCCGACGACCGACCCGTGGGCACAGCGGTCAGGTGAGAGCTATACGGAGTGGCAGAACCGAATGGAGCAAGGGCCAGGGTACGCCGACCAGTGGGGGAACTCCTAATGGCTGACATCGCCGCGTTGCTCGCCGGACTGTTGAATGGCGGGATGCAGGGATACCAGTGGTCACAGCAGCAGAAGGACAAGCAGCGCCAGCTCGGGTTCCAGATCGAGGACCGGAAGATCGCGTCCGACGAACGTGCCAAGCATGACGCCGACGAGGAGGCACTGCAACGCGGCAACTATGACGCGCTCCAGGCCATCACCGGCCATCAGAACCGGGGTGTCGAGGGTGATGCTCAGGGCGCCGAGAAGATGACGGGCGGCGACACTGCTGACCTCACCCCGGCGGGCATGGGATCGGCGGGCAAGATCATCGGGCAGGCCATTCGCAAGACGGCGGCCCCGCTGCCGCTGCCGTATGCTCGGGGGAGCAACTACGCCCCGATGCTTGCGACGGCTGACCGGATGGACACCAACGCCACGAACGACCGGCGATACCGGGCCAGCGAGATTCGGGCCGACAACGCAGCGACCCGCGACCGGGAGCAGTTTGCGGCCGCCGAGGCAGATCGGGTGGCCGCAGGGAAGGACCGCGACCGTCGCTTCACGCTCGACAGCAAGCGGGTTGGCCTTGAGGGCAGTCGTATCGGCCTCGACAACCAGACTGTTGCGCGGGGTCTGCGGGCCGACAACATCAAGCGTGCGGTGTCGGTGGGGATGGGTGGCGACCCGAGGAACGCGTACACCGCGTCCTTGGACACGGCAAAGCAGTTGGGCCTCAACCCGAACGATCCAGCCGTGCAGGCCGAGGTTCGCGCAGGGCTCGCCGACGCGAACACCAACCGTGACCGCTTCGAGTACCAATACAGCGGCAGCATGGGCATGAAGCCACCGCCGCGCTGGGGCAACGACGACGGATCGGGTGGCCCGCCTCCGCTCCCGGCCATGCCACGGGGGAACGGCGACTTCGGTTCGTTCATCGACCGGGTGGGTGGCAAGCCCACTGCAAAACCGCAGGTCCAGGCCCAGGCAGAACCGGCCAGTAACGAGGAAGTCGCCGACGCGCAGGGCGGTATCGCCGCCGCTCGCAAGCAGAACCCGAACCTGACTCGGGCCGTCATTGAGCAGGAACTTGTCACGCAAGGGTACTCGGCCGTGGATCGGGCACGCATCCTCAAGGGCTTCTAATGCCGGACTCCCGCCTCACCCGTCTCCTCTCCAATCTCTCCAGCTACACCCCCTCCGACAAAACGGACGAGGGGGCTGTTGGCTTGCTCGACCGTCCCGGCTTCGGCACGGACGCCACCCGCACCCGCGACCCCCGGCCGAAGATTGCCGCGCCCGGTGTCATGCGGGCCACACCAGACCAACCCACCAAGTACGGTGAGCGGTACAGTCAGGAATACAAGGACAAGCCCACCACGGGCCTTGAGGCCGCACTGCGAGCCGCCAACGAAGGCACCGGCCTCTCGGGCCTCACGGAACGGGCGTCCTCGGCCCTGCGCTCCGTGGTCAAGGGCACCGACTACAAGGCCGAGCTGGAACAGAATCTTCGCCGGGACGCGGCGGCCCAGCAGGAACACCCGATAGCCAGCTTCGCCGGGAATCTGGTGGGCAACGCGGCGCTGTTTGCCGCGGGCACCCGGACGGTGGGCAAGGCGTTGGACGGCCTGGGTATGGGGAAGTCGGCCGTGGGGCGCACACTGTTCCCCGAAGAAGGCGCGTCCCTGGGCCGCAAGATCACGGCAAACTACCTGGGTGGCGGCGTTGGTCCGGCCCTGGATGTCAAGGCGGCACTGCAAACAGACGGCGATGTGGGCGACAAGGCGGAGGCGCTGGCCAAGAACGTTGCCCTGTCGGCCGGGATGGCTGGCGTGTTCGAGGGTGGCCTGCATGGCCTCAAGGGCAAGGTGTCCGAAGCGCCCAAGCTCAATGAGATGTCACCAACCGACCTTGCGGCAGCGGTTCAAGAGTTTAACGCCCGTCCGATGGAGGCCAGTCTCGGACAAACCGCGCTCGCCACCGCAGGCCACGGTGCGGTCCCGATCATGGGCGGCATCTCCGGCGGCATTGGTGGTGGTGCGTATGGGGCAACGCAGGGCGACACGCCCGGCGAGCGCATCAAGAACGCCCTATTGTATGGTGCGATGGGTGCCGCAGCGGGCGCGGGCCTCGGCAAGCTCGGTGGTGAGAGCAAGCAGGCAGAACTCGATCTCCCCAACAGCAGTGAACTCGGCGCTGTCGGCGGCCGTGGCAAGAAGAAGGTGGCGAGCGCGGAAGTGCCAGCCCCCTCCGATCCGGCTGCGCCGGTCGTCCCCGAAGCTCCCGTGGTGCCGCCGACCCCCGATGCCGTAGTCACGCCCGGCGCGACCCCACTCGGCCCCGCCAATCCCCAGGTGCGGGAGTTTGTGGGGCCAGCGCGGGAAGTCACTAGCACCGGCAAGGAGAACCCTGCCCTTCGCACGTTCGCTCAAGACCCGACCGGCGAAGCGATGCTGTCGGGGGAAGTGTCGCGCATCATCGAGCAGGGTGGCGAGAAGTTGCGCGAGCCGGTGACGTGGGAACAGACCATGCAGCACGCCCAAGCCATCGGGATCGACGTGACAAAGGTTCGGCCGGACGACGTACGCCGGATGAGCGGGGCCGAGATGCTGGCGATCCGCAACGTCGTCACAACCAACATCGACAACATGGCGGCCGCCGTGAAGCGGTTGGCTGATCCACTGCTGCCGCAGTCAGAGCGCACTGTCATCGCTGGGCAGCTCGCTGGACTCGACCACCAGAACGACCAGCTTTTGCAGCGGTTCATCAAGAGCCGCAGCGCCGCTGGCCGCGATCTCCAGAGTCTCCGCATCCTGGCGAACCGGGTGGATGACCCGTTCTTCTGGATGATGAAGGCCAAGAACATCCTCGGAGATCGGTGGGCCAAGGAAGGCGATGCGATCACGGCCAAGATCAACGCCTTCGTCGGCGAGAAGAACACGAACGGCTTGGTTGATCTCCTGATGCGGCAGCGCAAGTCCACGTTCGGCGAAAAGACCCAGACGTTCTGGAAAGCGAACCTGCTGACCAACCCGCTAACGCACATCGTCAATGTGTCCAGCAACCTCACGGTTGCCAGCATGGAAGCGGCGAAGAACGCACCGGCAGCGGTTGCCGACAAGCTGATGTCTCTGGCGATGCGCGGCAATACGGCCGGACGGCGCACCGTGGCGGCTCCCAGTTTTCAGGAGTTGGGCCAGAGCCTCAAGGGTGCCCGTGATGGCGTGGCCGAAGGGTTGCGAATCCTCAAGGGACAGGGCGAGAACGCCGCGCTGGAGAAGTACGACATCGGGCGGCGCACGAACTACGACAACGTGATCCTCGATACCTACGTCAACACGGTATTCAATCTACTGTCGGCCGAGGACAAGGTGTCTCGCGGGGCGGCCTATCAGGCGTCCCTTGCCAATCAGGCACGGGCGCTCGCCGCCTCAGAACGCCTCAAGGGGCCAGCGTTTGCAGAGCGCGTCAAGGTGGCGCTCGCCACACCCGACGATCACATGGTCCTGCGGGCGATCTCGGATGCCGAGGAAGCCGTCTTTCAGGACAAGACGTTCCTGGGGAACGCGCTCGGTGGCCTGAGCAAGTCGTCGCACCTCATGGGGTACGTCCTGCCCTTCACCAAGACGCCGGGTGCCGTGGCAACCCGGACACTGGAATACTCGCCCTTCGGTGCCATCGCCGGAACCGGCAAGGTCGTCAACGTCATCCAGAAAGCCCTCCGGGGCAAGGACGTCTCGGCCGAAGCGCAGCGGTCAGCCGCTCGCCTGTTCGGGCGCGGGATGGTGGGCACGTCAGCCGTCGCGGCGGGATACCTCGCAGCAGCCAGCGGCATCCTGACCGGACAGACCGACAAGAAAGACAAGGTGACGCAGCAGACCAATCAGATGCTTGGTGTGCCGGACGCCTCGCTCAAGGTCGGCGACACGTTCCTCGATGTGTCCCGGCTCCAGCCACTCGGCACGATGTTGGTGCTGGGCGCGAACCTCTACAAGCTCGCGCAGGGCACGGAACGGAAAGACCCGCTGGCGCTCGCCGGTACGGGTGCCGCATCCATTGTGCGCTCGCTGGCTGACCAGCCGTTCCTGACGGGCATCAAGGCCGTCACCAACGCCATCGACGATCCTGCGGGCAAGCCTGCCGCGTCGTTTGCAGACAACATCCTGGGCGGCTTCGTGCCAATGTCGGCCGGACTCGCCGCCGTGGCCCGCGCCAGCGATCCGCGCTACCGTCAACCCACGGATGTCTCCGGCTTCCTCCAGTCACGCCTGCCGGGACTCTCGAAGGACCAGCCGGGTGGCCTCGACCAGTTCGGCGCCCCCGCACAGCGGGAGTCCGGTTTCTCTGGCACCGCGAACGCGCTCTTCAATCCCGTCAAGATCGTCCATGACCAGCGCGGGGCCGATCCCGTCAAGGCCGAAATGAGCCGACTGGGCCTCACGCTCGGGCGGCGCAAGTCTGGACAGGGGGCCACTGACGCCGATGTGGCCGACGTGGTGAGCCGTGAAGGCCCGATGCTGCACCGGCAGATGGCGGCCGTCATATCCTCTCCGCAGTACGCCAAGGTTCCCGATTGGCAGAAGGCGTACGTCCTCTCGCAAGTCATGTCCTCGGTACGCAGCAGCATGGGGAGTTCGCTCCCCGGCAAAATGTCTCGCGTGGATCGTCTCAAGGCCCGCTTTGGAGTGCAATAACCATGTCCCCTCGCGCCACGATCCAGCACCTCAAGGCCAACGTTGAGCTGATCGTCTTGTGTATCACGCTCGCCTGCCTCCTGATGACCGGGGTACTCAAAGCCAGTGCCGTATTCGACACCCCGGCCCGTGTCTTGGTCCTCGAACAGAAGCTCGCCCTCCACGACAGTCTCACGGCCAAGCAGAACGCGATGCTGGAGTCCCTGGTCATCAACCTCTGCCTCGACCCAGGCATCCCGGCTGCCGACTTCGCCCGGATGCGGCTGGACTGCCAGAGGCTCGGGGTGGCCCGGTAATGGCCCTCTACTGGCGGGGTATCTCGCAGAAGGGTCTGGACCCGATGTTTGCCGGGGAGCTGGAATCCCTACTCGGCCCATCCCCCTTTGGGTGGTATGTGCTGTCGGCGTACCGCTCCCCGGCTGTCCAGCAAGTTCTCTATGCCCAGCACCTTGCAGGTGGCCCCCTGGCGGCCCCACCGGGCCGCAGCGCCCACAACTTCGGGCTGGCCGTGGATGTGGTGCCTGACCTCGACAACAACCCCTTAAACGGCCTCCAGATGAACTGGGTGAGCAAGTCAGCCCCCTACCTCTGGCTCAAGGCCCACACGATCACCCACCCAAGTATACAGTCTGGATGGTCGTTCAAGGACTTCGGACACATCGAGCGCCGGGGCTGGAGGGCCGCCGCCATATAGCGCGTGCCGGTCTGGTGAATCGTTGACAGCGGTGTATCTTTGAGGGACACACACCACCTGTGAGGATGTATCCACGACATCGACCATCGCCTCCTGTATCTCCGTGATGAACTTGGGTTCTCGTTCTCGACAGCAGCCGACGCACTGAGACTCACAAAAGACCAGACCCAGAAGCGATACCGCAAGCTGGCCGACCAGCGGGGCGCTCCCCCAGCCCAGACCTTTGCCGACCCTGACCGCATCCTGCGGCCAGCACTGGCCCCCCTGAGCATCCACGTCCCGCCACCCGTGTTCGCCACACCCAAGGCAGGCGGCATCACCAAGGCGCTGCTGTACGGCGACTGCCACTTGCCGGACCCGGACGAGCCGACCCTGGAGGTCGTGCGTCAGGTGGCCCACGTCCTCCAGCCCGACGTGCTGTGCAATATGGGCGACTTGCTCGACGCCTATCCGCTGTCTCGGTTCGACCACGACCCACACCGCATCGAGACGTTGCAGGACGAGATCGACATGGCGCGGGTGCATCTCGCGCAGATGCGCGGCATCGTGCCGAACAGCCGCTTCATCTTGCTCGAAGGCAACCACGAAGATCGCTTGCGCCGGACGCTCTGGAACCTGAGCAGTGAAGCGGCCACGCTGAACAAGCTCACCGCGTTCCGGCAGGCGATGACCTGGCCTTCCCTGCTGGGCCTCGACGACCTGCACATCGAGTTTCACGAATACAGCCAGCAGAGCAACCAGAACTTCCTGCCGAAGTTCATCCTCAAGCACGGCGAAGTCGTGCGGCAGTACAGTGCCTACACCGCTCGCGGCGAGATGGAGAAGTACAACTACTCAGGCGCATCAGGGCATACCCATCGCTTCGGGCAATACTTCCGCCGCGACCGCAACGGGGCGCACGTCTGGCTTGAAACGGGCTGCTGCTGCTCGCTGACGCCGGAATATGTCGCGGACCCGAACTGGCAAAATGGCTGTGTCGTGCTGACGTTCGACAACGACACGGGCGCAGTGGCCACCGAGATCATCCACGTTATCAAGGGACTAGCCAGTTGGCGGGGCAACGTCCTACGAGCGACCTGATATGCTGACCTTCGCGCAGTTCATCCTTGAAGTCATCTCGTTCGTGTGGCCCGTCACGCGGGTGCGTACGGGCGAGCGCGGCGTGCGCTACTGGTGCGGCAAGGCGCGGGGGATTACCGAGCCGGGTGTCTACTGGACCGGCTGGTGGTTCCCCGAGGTCAAGCCCGTCCCGATCACCCGCGACAACTACGAAACCCTGCTGCAAACGATCACGACCAAGGACGGTGGCACGCTCACGTTCAACGCCACGGCCAGCTTCACGATCACGGACCCGGTTCTCGCTCTGACTGCCGTGCAGCGGTACGATGAGACGGCCCTGGAGGACGTGGCGGCCGTGCTGGCCGACACCCTGGCCGACCTCGAAGTGGGGCGCCTGGACCCGGAGAAGCGGCGCGGCCTGCTCAAGACCTGCACGGCAGCAGTGAACGCCGAGATCAACGCCTACGGGGTTCACGTCGAGCGGCTGCGGTTCAACAACTTCGTGCGGAACGTGCGGGGCTACCGACTGTTCGGGGAGTTGAAGTAAGGGGTTTCACTACAAACCGTGGGAGAGTCCACGACTTGACCGCAACCATACGGGGGTAGAGCTTGATTGGCTCTACTCCCGTTTCTATTTCCTCCACCTCGAAGGGCGGCCGTCCTCATGCTCGCCTGTGCAAAGATGGAACACAACCTGCCCTGTTCTGGCCCGTGCTACTTCCGGGTACTCGTCCCGCTCCTGACCCACACGGCGCTTCCCGGCGACGTCCTGCGCTGCTCGTCCCCGGCGGGCCGACCCGTCCAACTGCTCAGGACGCTCGCCGACGTGCCCGCGATTTCCGAGGTGTTGGCGGCCCATGCCGTTGAGCTGATTCCGGCGCGTGTGATTCCGCGTGACGATTCATCTCATCCATCACCGCCCCGTGATCCTCGCCCGACGCTGGTGCCGTAGAGGGCACCCGTCCCTCCCAGTCCCGCCGCACCGCCTGGAGGCTGGCTTCGACCTGGGCCAACACTTCCCGTGCCCCACCGAGGTAGGCCGAGCTAGTGCCCGCCTTGTGTTCGGCGGCCTCGTGCGGGCCATCGCCGGACAGTAACCATGTCCCTGACACGCCCAGGATGCGCGGCAGGTACATCAGGATGTGCCCCTTGGGCATCGAGCCGCGAGCGAACCACTCCGTCACGGTGCTGGCGTTGCACCCGAGCCGGTCGGCCAGTTCCCGCTGCGAGAGCCGCGATCCGTCGATGGCGCTGCGGAGCCGCACCAAGAACTGCCGCTCGTCCCGCAGCCGCCCCGCCTCACTCGGAACCCGAACGCCCTCTGCCCCCCGTCGCGTCGTCATAAGTCACCCCATCCCCCTTGTCGTCCTGTTGCGCTGAGTTCATCATGGTGGTATATTCACCACGGTCAAACTCACCGTACTGAACGATTGTCGCCAGTAACCATCTTGTCAAGGGGCCGAAAACAGCGAGCGGCCCCAGTTACCCAGGACCGCTCGCCCACACACACACTTGGGACATCATGGCGGGCACCACCCCGCCACACTTGCAGGATACACACTCACGCCGAGGACCGCTAGTGCTGACACCTGAACAGCTCACCCGTAGGAAGATGGGCGTCGGGGCATCGGAGGTGGCCGCCGTCATGGGACTGGCCCCCTACCGCAGCCCGCTGGGCGTGTACGAGTCGAAGGTCAAGGAAGGGCCGGGGGACGACCTGTCCTCCGTGGAGGCGGTGGAATGGGGCAATACGCTGGAGCCGGTCATCGCCAGCATCTACGGCAAGCGGATCAGCGAGGGCGACCCGCTGGCGACCTACACCCTACGGGAGTCCCCTACCCTGATCGGTGAGGAAAGCTGGGAGCTGGCGACCCCGGATCGGATCATCACCCGCATCACGCGAGACGGCGACCACGGCGACCTCGAAGAACACTTCGGCCTGGAGATCAAGGTTCGGTCACGGATGTCACGGGAATGGGGGCCGGACGGCAGCGATCAGGTGCCAGTCGATGTCTACTACCAGTGCCTTTGGGGAATGTGGGTCACGGGTCTGCGCCGCTGGGACGTGGCCGCCCTGTTCTTCGGGACCGAACTGCGAATCTACCATTTGCAGTGGGACGCCGAGCTGGCCGAGCTGGCCCGCACCGAGGTCGCAGACTTCTGGAACAACCACGTCCTCCCTCGCGTGCCGCCGCTGGCCCGTGGCACGGACAACGACAAGATGGCGCACTACCACCCGGCCGCCGACGAGGATGTGCTGGAGGTGGGCCTGCTGCCGGAAGCTGAACAGCTCCACGAAACGGCCGCCCTGCTCCACGTCACAAAGGCCCGCATCAAGGAACTGGAGGTCGAGCGGGACGAGTGCGAAGTCATCCTCAAGGAAGCGGTCGGGGCGCACCTGGGTCTGTCCTCTGGGGACTGGTCCGTGAAGTGGTCGCCCGTGCAGGGCAAGTCCAAGACGGACTGGCAGGCCATCGCCGCCGAGATGTCGATGATGCGGGACGACGACGGGAAGGCGCTGGACTCACTGCTTGTCAACCACACCGAACTCGCCAGTCACTCGCGCCGGTTCACGTTCAAGCACAACGGGGGTGAGTGATGACCGCCCCCGCGACCACTGCTGCCGCCGCTAAGGGTTTCGGCCTGATGCTGCACAAGGCCCGCGTGTCCATCGACGCGCACCGGGTCGGCAACATCACGGTAGACAAGATCGTGGCCGGAGCGAACCTGGTGGCCGCCACGAACCCCGCCATCTACGAGTGTTCCCCGAAGTCAGTCTTGGTCGCCGTGTACCAAGCGGCACGACTGGGCCTCGAACTGGGCGGGCCACTGGGCCACTGCTACATCGTACCCTACAAGCGCAAGGCCACGCTGATCGTCGGGTACAAGGGACTGATCGAGCTGGTGCATCGCGGCGGCAAGGTCAAGTCGATCATCGGTCGTGTCGTGCGAGAGGGCGACTGCTTCGAGGTCGTGCAGGGAACAGACGAAACCATCAAGCACATCCCGGCCAGTACAACCAACGTGGACCGGCCGATCCTGACGCTCTTTGCTGTGGCGAAGCTGGTTGGCGGCGGCTCGCTGTTCGACTGGATGACGAAGGCCGAGGTAGACGCCATCCGTGCCCGCAGTGCTGCCGCCGACAGCGGCCCGTGGGTGGACGACTACCCGCAGATGGCGCGCAAGACCGTCATCCGTCGCCTCTGCAACGTGCTGCCGATGACCCCTGAGCTGGCAGCGGCCCTGGAGCTGGTGGATCGGGAAGCTGGGCAGGCCGCCACCCGGACGCCGATACTCGACGACGAGATCATCGTGGACGGCGACTACGAGGTGGTTGAAGCAGGCGGGTGAACCAGACCGACAGGGGCTTGACCCCGGCATCCATCGTGGTGTATAGTTCTGTGCAGTCACCAGTCCCACGCACCACGGAGGATGCCGTGCTATACCAACAGAAGGGCCGCAAGAACTGGCACTCCGGCTGGCGTGAACCCGATGGACGGTGGGTTCGCGTCAGCTTGCAAACGGCCAACAAGAAGCGGGCGCAAGAGCTGGCCTCGATGCTCGACCGGCTGGCCGACGATCACCAGTTCGAGACACTGGCCCTGCTCCAGTCGGGGGCGATTCCGTGGGAGAACGCCTACAAGGCGTTCCAGCACGGCAACCTCGCCCTGATTCGACAGGCCGCCCAGGTCATCGACCTCGACCCACTGGTGAGGGAATGGGCTGACGTACGACTGGGGCAGGGCGTCAAGATTGCGATGGAGTACAAGCGGCACGTTCGCCGCCTGATCCCCGAGGGCATCCGGTTTCCCTCAACCAAGCTGACACTCCCGGTCTGCCAGCAGTGGCTGGACTGCCTCGACCTCAACCCCTCGACGCGACGGAAGGCGGCGGCGTCCCTGTCGAGTTTCTGTGCCTTCCTCAAGACGCGGGGCATCTTGGAGCGGAACTTCGCCAAGGATGACCTTGAGCGGCCGGTCGCCGCGCCGCCACGGGACTTGCACTTGGACACGGCAACCGCGATGAAGGTGATCGGCGCGTGCCGGGAACCGTTTGCTACGGCCGTCGCACTGGCCTACGGCACGGGGATCGAGGCAAGCGTGCTGGTCGGCCTCGTTCGCAGTGACGTGGACGTGGAGCGCCGGGAGATCAGGGCGCGGGGCACCAAGACCGCGACCCGCGACCGGGTGGTGCGAGTGGCCGACTGGGCGTGGCCGCTGCTGCTGCGGCACATCCAATCACTGCTGCCCGCCGCTCGACTGTTCCCGAAGATGGACCGGCACAGTCTGACGAAGGCGCACCACAAGGCCATCGTCGCCTTGCAGCTCAAGGACTACCGGCTGCACGATGCGCGACATTACTGGGCCGTTCGCGCCATTAAGGCAGGCACCCCCTATCAGGTGGTCGCCAGCCAGCTCGGGCACTCGTCAATCCAGATGGTCGCCCGCGTGTACGGCGTCTACAAGCCGACCGACATTGAACGAGATCACTGGGAGAAGGTCGCCTCGATGGCCGAGGCACAGCAGAAGATCGGTTAGCAGTGAACACACACCACACACACCAGGGGACGCATGACAAGACGAGCATTGGTACTGGCAGGCGGAGACATCAAGGGCGCCTACCAAGCGGGCGCGATTGAAGCCGTCCTCCGCGACGGGTGGGTGCCCGACATCATCACTGGCATCAGCGTCGGCGCACTGAACGCCGGGCTCCTGGCAGAGTTCGCCGGGTTCGGCGAATGGGAGGGCGCAGGCAGGCGGCTGGGCGACTTCTGGCGCAATGAGGTCACGAGGCCGGGGCAGTTCGTGTCGATGCGGGGGTGGCTCGACATGGCGCTCCGGTTCGGCGGCAACCGCTGGGCGGGCGTCATGGACACCGCAGGGCTGCGGCAGCGTGTCAGTGAGGTGATGCACTATGGCGACCTCGCCCGTTGCCCGGCCGAAGTGTTCGTCGGGGCGGCCTGCCTGCGAACGGGCCAGATTGTGTACGCTGACGTGGTGCGCCAGAAGGGATCACTGGACTGGATCATGGCGTCGGCGTCCATCCCGATCCTGATGCCGGGGACGTGGATCAATGGCGACCTGTGGCACGACGGCGGGATTCGTGACATCGCCCCGCTCGCCAAGGCGATTGAGCTGGGCGCCGATCAGATTGTGGTGATCGCCACGTCACCCGCGCAGACCGAAGTGCTGGGTACGGACTGGAAGGCCGAGTCCCTGATCGGGCAGGTCAGCCGCACGCTCGACGTGATGTGTACCGAGCTGCTGGCGAACGACCTCGCCACGGCCGAGAACGTGAACGATCTCGTCGTCGAGGGCGCAGGCGACCCGAAGCACCGCTATCTCGACATCGAAGTGATCCGCCCGTCTCAGGTGTTGCGGGTGAGTAGCGTGACCAAGTTCACGCAGCGCGACATTCAGCAGATGGTGACACTGGGCAGCGTCGATGCCCAACTCGTCATCGACAAGCGAGCTGACCGGGTGTTCTTTGGCGAACCCTCGATGGCCGCAGTGGGGGGCGCATGAAACCGGAATGTGTCTACATCGCTGGGCCGATGACAGGCATCCCCGACTGGAACTTCCCGGCGTTCAACGCGGCGGCGAAGAAGTGGCGGATCGCGGAATACCGCGTCATCAACCCGGCCGAGAACTTCGACGGCGACACCACCCTGCCGTACGCCGACTACCTCCGGTGCGACCTCCAGCAAATCCTGACCGCTGCGACTATCGTGGCGTTCCTGCCCGGCTGGGAAAAGAGCAAGGGCGCACGACTGGAGTACGAGGTAGCGAGGGCGCTGGGCCTGGAGCTGTACGATGCTGTCACGATGGACCGCCTCACAAGCTACGCCTTGGACCCCAAGCCCGAGACAGTGCTGGAGGAAGCGCAACGCTTGGTCTACAACGACCGGCAGCGCAGCTACGGGCATCCGATGGACGACTTTACCCGCACGGCTGGGATGTGGACTGGCCTGTTCCACGACAAGCTCAAGGAGGGCGAGTCGTTCGGGGCCGAGGACATTCCCTTGGCGATGATCTGCGTGAAGTTGAGCCGAGAGATGACCACTGCAAAGCGGGATAACGCAGTGGACATCGCTGGATACGCGGGCACGTTGGCACTGGTTCGGGTACGACAGCAGCAGCAGGAGGCTGCCGCATGAAGCCCACGATCACGCCGATGGATCACGCCGACCTCGTACTGAAACAGGCGATTGCCGCGAACATGGGAATCGAGCAGGCCAAGTCTTTTGTCGGACATCTCTTGTCGAACCTCGGCTACGCGGTCGCCGGGACGGAGGCGGAGGAATCGCTCACCCACGAGGAGCGGAAGTTCCTGCATGGCTACATCGAGCAAGCCGAATCCGCGCTTGCAGCGGCACGAGCCGAGGTCGAACGGTTGCGGACGTTCCTCAATGATTGGTGCTATGCGTATTGCCCGGAATCGACCGGCGGCTATCCCTTTCGGGCTATCACCCCGCAGGAAATCAACCCGGAGGTGAAGTGACCATTCCAATGATTACCCCGGCAGAGATTCAGGCGCTGAATCCCTGCATCAACCGATGGAAGGTGTACCGTGCTGCCCATCCCGCCGACGCACGGCATCCAGTAGCCGACTTGCTCGACTGCAACGGGCTCAGCGATACACTGTGGGTGCTCGACCGGCTGTCGCAAGCCAAGCGGCTCCGCATGGCGTATGCAGCGCATTGTGCGGCCCACGTTCTACCGATCTTTGAGCGCCGTCGCCCGACCGACAGCAGCCCCCGTGACTGCATCGCAACCATCTTCACGTGGCTCAACGATCCGACCGGAGCGACCTGGGTGGCGCTCGCAGATGCCGCCGCCACCGCCGCCAACGCCGCCGCCGACGCCGCCAACGCCGCCTATTTCGCCACCACCGCCGCCAACGCCGCCACCGCCGCCAACGCCGCCCACGCCGCCGAACGTGCGTGGCAGACCAATGCGCTGCGTCGGATTCTCACCGGACAAGACCCGGAGGCCGCGAAGTGACCCGCCCGGACGCCGAGAAGAGTCTGGCCGAAGTGGTGGCGGAAGTGATAGAGTGGTTGGATGATTTGGAAGATATTCAGGGCGAGGAGGAACTGCGCGATATCGTGGACATTGGAATCGTGCGCCTCACCGCCGCCCTCGACCGCGAACGGCAACTCCTAAACCGAACTAAGGACGAGGCATAGTATGGTTTACCCGGAACAACTAGTAGCGAATACCGTTGCGGCTATCGAACGGCAGAAGGAGGCAACGTGACCGACGCTCCGCGCTGCGCGACCTGTAAGTGGTGGGACCCCGAGAGCAAGGGCGTCAAGTCCAGGATTTGCGACCTGCTCTCCTATCGCTACGTCGAGGGGTTCGACGCGAACAACGGTGTCGGGATAGTGACTGGTCCTGATTTCGGATGCGTCCTCCACGAGCCGAAGGAGCAGGTGGAAGGCCAGGTCAACGGTAGTTCGTAGGGAGAGGGGGCGGCGGCGACCAGGGCGACTGGCCCTGGTCGATAGCTGGGGCGGGACTCGAACCCGCGACTTCCACATTATGAGTGTGGCGTTCTAACCATCTGAACTACCCAGCCCTGCCCTGTCGCTGTGTTTCCGTGTCGCCTCTCATGTCGCTCGGGTAGAGTCAACGCCCTACAACCCGCACCACTACTAGGTTTGCCAGAAAACCCGCTACATTATGAGTTCTGCGCCAGCCATTTCGTTTACAGTGGACACAACTCCACTACCGTCAGCATCTTGCCAGCGTGCTTGACATCTGCCTTTGCCGTCACTACGTTCACTCTAGTCAATAACACACGGTAGTAAGCGGCCTCGGATTCGGTTTCCATGTCGCCTCTCATGTCGCCTCTCATGTCGCCTCTCAATCCACTGGGATGAAAAGTTCGACCGTTGACCACACGCACACCACTCACCAAGGACAACACATGAACGGAACGATGGAAGCGCAGGGAGTATCCGCCCCGGAACCGGCCGCCGAGGAACACCTGTCGGCCAAGTCAGCCCCCACGGTCACGCAGGCGATGAACGTTACCTTCGACTTCTTCGAGGACGCGGCCGATGCGAACAGGGACTGCGGCGGCGATGGCGTGGACGACCTGCTCGATTGGTACAGCGACGAGGAACTGGCTGCCCTGATGGCGAACATCATCTCCACGATGATCGCCGTCGAGGAGATGTCCCACTTCGTCGCCCGGTACGCCATGATGACACGCGGCCTGATGGTCACGGGTGGCGACCTGCTCGACTCAGTGACCGGCGAGAAGATCGCCAGCACTGACCCCATCGACGCCATCGGGGTCTGAGATGGCACCCCGGCCGCTGACTGTCGCATCGTGGGTTGTGCGGAGCCGTAACAAGCGCGAGCGATGGGTACTCGTCACCCTGCCAGGGTCCAAGGCCCGCACTGCTGCCGATGCCGTTCAGTTCGCGGCCGGACTGCTGTCTCCCCGTCACGTCACGCCCGCCGACCTCGCGGCGACGGGCTATTCCTCTACCGGGAAGGTTGTTGATGTCACGCCCCCACGGCTGGGCCGCGAGCGCGGATCGAGTGGTCCTTGCGGCACTGGATCAGTCCAACCCCTCACCGCAGCTCAAGACGGCGCTCCTGTCCCTGCTCCAGCGGTTCGGCCTGCCCGTCCCGCCAAAGCCAAGCCCCTTACCCGTAAACGTGGAGGACGCTGAGTGAAAGACCTGTTCGGCCAACCCGTCACCCCAGTCGCCGCACACGCCCTGACGCTGCCGCGACTCCGGATGCGCCTGTTCGCCGAACTGGCTGATGGCAAGACGCACTCGCTGGCGAAGCTCTGCAAAGCGCACCCCCAGGTTTCACGCGGCACGATCATCAACACCATCCAGTCGCTTGCCAAGGACGGTGGACACCAAGTTGTGATCTTGCGCCGCGATGACCCGGTGGGTGCCACCGTGCGGTTAGCAGTGAACGCCAAGTATGCAGCACACACACACCAGGAGAAGGCATGACCACAGCAAAGAGCGACCCGTGGGCCACCGACGACGAATGGGAGAGTCAGACGGACAACTCCCCTTTCCGTAAGATCGGGGACGGCGACGGCGAAGTGCTGGAAGTGCGCGGCCTGCTGACTCGCGTGAGCGAGGATCAGTTCGGCGGCCCGATGTACCACATCACCCAGTCGGACGGGAGCAAGTGCCGCCTGTACTCGAACTGGGGCTACTCGCCTGACATCAAGGCGGCCGCAGTGGGCGAGCTTATCATCGTCAAGTTCGCGGGCTGGGTGCCGCAGAAGAAGTCCGGCAAGCTGTCCAAACGGTTCGAGGTCGTCCTGTTCGGGGGCGACAAGCTGCCGCCCGAGTTGACCGAGGCGTTCCCGAAGTGGCGGAAGATTCCCAAGCCCGCCAGTATCCCGATCCTCAAGCGGAAGGAGGAAGCCCCGGCCGGGCCGAGCTTTGCCGACGCCGGACGGAAGGCAGACAAGCCCGCCGGTTCACTGAACGATCCGCCCTCTGCGCTCGATGCAGAGGATGCCTTGCCATTTTGAGGTGATAGACACTCTGACCCACGGGGAAACTCCCGTGGGGGCCAACTGGCAAGGCAGGTTGAGTGACGCAGCTTACGCAGCCGGGTACGACTTCAACCCCATCGTCATGTACCGCGACCTGCACACGATGGTCGAGCGGCACGGCGTCGAACTGGTCGAACGTGCATGGATGTGGTACATCAAGAACGCTGCCCGATTGGAGAACGACGTGCGATTCATCACGCCCAAGAGCTTCGCCCGGAAGGTCGGCTACTGGATCGCCATGTCTGGTCCCGTCCAGTGGTAGGCACGGCGCTCGCAATAAGCAGTGACATGGCGCTCGACGAGATCGAGCGTCAGGACTACGCCCTGTCCCAACTGGCCGTGATGGAGGACACGCAAATCGCCGGGGCGATGGGCCTGCTCGAAGGAGACTACAGTGCCGAGGTATCGTTCCCGTGGCGAGGTCTGCAAGAGCTGACGTTCGGACCGCTGGCTGGCGAGTTCTGGATCATCGGCGCCCGCCCGAGTGGCGGCAAGACGACGTTCGTCATGAACCTCCTGCAACACCTGATTGACACCCGGCGACCCACCCTGTTTGTCGGGATGGAAACCAACCCGGAACGACTGCGGGTGCAGTGGGCGGCGTGGGCGTGCGGCCTGGACCTCGCGCCGATCCTCCGCAAGCAGTGGTACTTGCTGCCCAACGATGCCCAGGTCCAACTCAGGCAGCACTTGGAGTGGCAGCGGGACGAGCGGGTGCGCGAACTGGTCACGTTTGCAGAGGACGAGCGCTTGTCGGTCAATCGCCTGCGCTACTGGATGGATCGGGCGGCGGGTCGGGGTGTCGGGGTCGTGGTACTGGACCACCTGCACCGCATGGACTACGGCGGCAGCCCCAGTGACCTGACCGGCAACATGAATGAGGGCATGGTGCAGCTCAAGAGCATCGCCAAGGAGCGCAACATCCGGCTGATCGCCACCGCGCAGCTCAAGCGCCTATCGTCAAGCGATGTGCTGGAGGACTATATGCCGCCCGCCCTGTCGAGCATCAAGCAGGCCGGGGCCGCCGAGGCCGAAGCCGACAGCGTACTTCTCCTGCACCGATCACTCAAGCCGGGAGCCAGCGACGGCGACTGCCGCATGGTCCGGCAAGGGCAACTGCCCATCAGTGCGGTGGCAGAGCAGGGCACGATGGCTGTGCGCGTTGGCAAGTTGCGGCTGGATGGCGATGCCCGCGACCGAACCGTTCCACTGTATGTCCACAAGGGCCGCCTGTTTAACAGTGCGGTGGCCCGCGACGAGTTCGCGTTTCGACTCACTGGTTCCACCACACACACACCATACACCGGAGCATGAACATGAACACGATGCGCGACACGATCATCCTCAAAGACCCCACGACCGACGCCCAGCGCGAGGCGTTCGTTGATGGCGCGTACGCCCTAGCAAGCTGCACGGGCGGGACCGTCAGCTACGCCACACACTGCGAGATCAAGGACCGGGCGATCACGATGTACCCGGACCCGGCCACCATCCATCGCGGTCTGGACGGGATCGAGTTCCGGCGCGTCCCAAACCCGAGTATGCTGAGTGGCTACTCGGTCGAGTACCGCTACTTTGCGTCCCGTACCGGCGGGAAGTACGCGGCGGCGCCGTCAGACTGGACCTCTGCCCGTGGCGCCTGCTGTAACTGGAACTTGGCGAACGCGGCCGTCATCCTCGACCTCGAAGCGGGTCGCCTCCAGTGAGCAAGCCAGTGATCTACCAGACGCCGGGGCGGGAGTGTATGCACGCCGACAAGGGCTGCTGTCCACTGTGCCTGAACCCTTTGGCCGCGAAGCCTGCGGCCAAGGGGGGCAAGTGAAGAAGCGCACCCCACAACAGGTCGGCCGCCTGTCGCGTGCCAAGGGGCACCAGTTCGAGCGGGATTGCTGCAAGATGCTGACCGACGCCACCGGCATCGAGCACAAGCGCGTGCTGATCGAAACACGGGAAGGCAACAGCGGCGACATCGACAGCGGGGCGACGGGCAGGTTCCAGTACCAGTGCAAGGTCGGCGCCAACCCGCCCATCTACGACGCGGTGCGGCAAGCCGAAATGGTCGCCGGTGGGTGTGAGCTTCCTGTCGCCCTGATTCGCCGGAACGCCGCACCGGGCAGACGCCGCAGCGATCTGGCGGTGATGCCGCTATGGGTGTACCTGCGACTCCTGGAGGATCGGGCAGCCTACGAGTAGCCGCCCACTACAAACACGAAAGCCCCCCGCCTGTCCAAGCGCGAGGGGCTTTCTGTTGTGCGTCACTCTGTTTCCCGAAGGATCACCTTGGTGAGTGTCAGCGGCACGGGTACGGCTTCCGCCTCCCAGCGCCACCAGCTTACTTCGGTACAGCCCCACCACTCAGCGGCGGCGGCCTGGGTTATCCCCTTGGCGGTGCGCCATCGCCGGAGCTGCTGCGCGGTGAGCGGTTTCTTGGCAAGGTCGGTCATTGGCTGCCCTCCGGTCGGTGTGGCGTGTGTCGTGCGAGTCGGGCCAGATACGCTTTCCGTTCAACGGCTTCCCGCATCCTCATCAGCGCCTTGGCGCGGATGGTTTCGTGGTGCAGCCAGTGGAGCACCACCGTCCCCACCAGCATGAGTGCTACCGCAGTGGAGACGGTCATACTGGGACGACATTCAGGGCGAACTTGTCTGCAAAAAACAGGAGCGGCCCAAGGTGGCGCCGCTCGATGTAGATGCCGCGCTCCTCACCGTTGACCTGCACTTCGGGGTCGAGGTTGTTCTGCATCCAGTTCCATGCCCGTTCCGTTATCGCGGTGAGCAGGACGTACCGTCCCCCAGCCCGCACGGACAGGTCGGCAACGTGGGAGCCACTGGGCGGCAGCTTGACGGCGCGAGCCGCTTTGCGTTCCTCAAACAGTTCTAGTTCCCGCTTGCGGTACAGGTTGACCGTACACTGCCCATAGGCAAGGGTCGGGTCGTAGTCCTCGGGCGGTTCCTCTGGTGGTCGCTGTGATCGCATTTGCAGTGAGTCCTGTGGTGTGGGTGAGTGTGTGGTGTGTGGTACAGTGCCCCTGCCGGAGTCGAACCGGCAACTTCCAAGGGGCAGACGGTCAGTGCGTGAAACCCGCCAGATACATCTTGATCTTGTAGACGTACTTGATCTCGTCGGCCCTCATCGCCACTGTCTCGCCGTCCTCGTTACTGGCGGAATAGATGCCATTTCCTGCCAGTGTGATTACGCCCACCCCATACCCGGCGTCGAGGTCAGGGCTACGGTAGCGCATCACGGGACTATCTGTGACAGCCAGCCCGTCCTCGTTCACCCAGTAGTCGAGCGTGATACCCGGCCGGGTCGGGGACGCCAACTCGAACCCGCGCTCGATGGAGCCGCCAACAGCGGCCTGCATCGTGGCGAGGGTCGGGGTGCCCGTGTGTCGGGTATAAGTGACGTTCATGGACTTGGTGTCGCGGTCAACGTCGATCTGGACAGTGGAAAACATGGTAACCTCTCTGGTGGGTGTGGTGTGTGTCGGGTCCAGCGGTGAGACTATGCCGGGTGAGGGAGTCGAACCCCCAGCAAGCCCTTCCCGGTCACTGCAAATCCCGTCCGGCGTGCTCCTGGGAAAGGTCAATCCTGCCCCAGTGCGGCCAGTTCGCATGTCAGGGTGTACGCTTCCAGTGCCGCCTGTCGGGCGTCGGCTGCCCCCTCTGGCAGTACCCGGCGGTGCCGGAGGTCGTGGATGAGGTCGTCGATCTGTCGCGTCAGGGCCGACGACGCCTTAAGGCACCGTCGCAAGCGGGCGAGTCGTTGACGTGTTATCATGTCCACCGTGTCAGGATGAAGGCGAGGACGGCGACCCCGTAGAAGAACAAGAGCCACCCAAGGAGTGAGGCCGCCGCGTTGACGGCCTCTTGAAACTTCGCAGCGCGGGGGTTCATGCTGCCCCCGCTGCCGCTTCAAGCTTGGCGATTAACCCGGCGATATTGGCCGCCGCTTGCTGTGGGGTGTAGGCATCCGGCAAGATGAAGTCAGGTGCCGCCGGGATGACCTTATCCCCCTTGGCTTGTGCGTAGCACGCCTCAGCGGTCGCGTGCGCCCCGAGGCCATGCCCAACATCGAATGGGGCGGTACAGACAGCCTCAAAACCCGCCGTGCGGAACGTCCCAGCGTGACAGAAAATCGCAGCCACTTGGTCCGGCCGGAGCGGTTCGTCACTGCGCTTGACCGTGATGCGCCAAAGCGATTTCGCGGATGGATTAATCATCTTCCCGTTCCCGGCCTTGATTTTGAAGTGAGTCGCGTAGATCGAGGTAGACAGGAGCGCCACCACCTCCACCGCATATCCGGCCTGTTCCAGTAGGTCGGCAGCGACAATCATTTGCGCCCCCTGCCAGAACAGCTCGTCAGCCGACCGATTATAGCTTCCGCCCCACGTCCCGGCGATACTCACGACACGCGGGCCGATGCGCTCTTGTGCGCTCTGGCGCTGCCATGCCACATCCCAGTCACCTGCCATCGCCCGCCATCCGTCCAGTTCGTCACCTTGGTCACTGTAGACGCTGCGGCGACGGACGACGGTGGCTGTCTGTGTCGGCGCTTGCACCTGTTCCGACAACCGCTGGACCTTGGCCGCCCCCTCAGCCCATCCCTCTTGAAACAGGTCAGCGACCTGCGACGTGCTCGTGATGCCGCCGTACCATTTCGGCCCGCCTGGCATATTGTCGCCCCTAGCGATCCCTATTTGGGCGTTGACCGGGTGACGTTTCACCCCATCCAACAGGCCGCACAGGTCCACGGCATCGCACTCGCCGTAATGGACCCCCCGTGACTCGCTCATGTGTTCCGTAATCACTGCAAACCCCCTTGGTGTAGTGTGGTGTGGTGCAAGCCAGCGCCGGGAGTTGAACCCGGCCACCTCCGCGACTGGCGACCTCTTACCGCAACACGGCCGTCTTGTCGGCCTCCGGCCATCCGGCCGTGACTCGATCAATGGCTTCCTTATGCGTCATCCCCATCCCGGCCACCAGTTCATAGGCCGCCACAATGCGCCGGGTCGAGACGATGCGCCGGACCATCTTCAACTCCACTGCCCGCTTCCGCATCCCCCAAAGCTTTGCCAACAGCCCGGCATCCGGGCAGAGAAATGCTTCGAGCTTTTCGTCATAGCCAAAATCAAACTCAGCGCCAGCGAACCGATCCAGCAGCGCCGAGTCCTGCATTTCCCGGCCGCAGTACTCACGGGAAGCGCCATGCCCCCACGTATTCAAGCCAGCCAACACCAAAAAGTCAGCGTGGCGCTGGACTTCGCGTCCCAGTGCATCGAACATCCGGCCATTTTCCAGCGCCATGTTCAGCCGTAGCGCCGTCGTCGGATTCAGGGCGTCCAGTTCATCCAACAGGAACACCCCACCGTGCTCGAAGAAATCAAGAAACAGCGACGTTTGCAGGTTTGCAGTGCCGCCAGTGAGGTTCGGAATCACGCGGCCGATAATCTCACCGTCAGTGGTCCCGGCGCCGCACGACAGCGCCCCGTACCGCAAACCAAGCGCCTTGGCGACCTGATGGGCTAGGTGCGTCTTACCGCATCCCTTGGGACCGACCAACATGATGTTGAACCGGGTGGTGCGGTCGGTGCCGGGCAACGGGCGACGGTAGCCCGCCGTCTTAAGGACAGACTCGAACGAGGTGTGCGTATGCTCCTCCAGCGTCACCACTGGCCCGTCTTGCTGCCGGATTTCGATGACCTTCCGCAGAGCGCCTGATTTGTCGAACGCCTCCCGCACGGCTTCCGCGATACTGCCGAAGGAGTCCGCAACGACCTCAGCCGCGACCTTCCGAACTTGCGCTTCATCCACCGCACCACCCAACAGCGCCCGGATGGTCGCTAGGGCGTCGGTGTCGCCACTGCTAACCGGCACTGGCTTGACACCAAAAACTGGCTTTGCCTTGGCGCCTGTCACCACCACCGGGGCCGCCATTTCGTCCTGCCGGGTGTAGAGGATCCCATCTTCCGTGTAGCTGTCGGTGGACTTGTTGGGGTCGATGAATCCGCCGCATTTGTCACACTGGACATAGACACTGTATCGGCCATCGCTCTGTTTAAAGAGGCCGCCGCAATCCGCGTGTCGGGTGAAAGCGGCGGCCTCTTCCTGTGGTGCCAGTTCGGTGCGCTTGGTGGGGCGATACCGGCCGGGATTGAACCCACTGCCGAATGACTTGCCGCGTGCCGCTTTCTTGTCTGCCACTGCGACGGGTTCCGTAACCGTAACCGTGTCCACGTTGCGCCTCACTGGTGTTGGGGAGTGTGGTGTGGTGTCCTGCAATGGCCGGTGGGGAGTTGAACCCCACCTGTCCGGACGGCCTTAGTCTACTGCTCGGTGTCTCTGGCTGGAACGTCAGAAACGTGAGCGGGCTTCTGACGTATCCAATCCGGGTCGGCCAGTTAGCGCTCTTCAATGTCCACAAAGCCAACCGTGTTTCCGTTGCTGTCGCGCAGGGCAAGCCGAAACCACCCGACGCCGTCCTCGCAGACCGTCGCCAGCCGGTGCAGGATACGGGCGACTTCCGGCCCCTCGTTCCCGTCCATAAACGCGGCATTGTCGGTGTCGATGGTAATCGTGATGTGCTTGGTCATTGTCGGGTACTCCGGTTGAGGTTGTGTGGTGTGCTGCAAATCCAAGCCGCCGGAATCGAACCGGAACCACGCAAGCCAACATCTTGCCGGGTGGGGTCTATCGTCGCTAAGGCTTCTCACCTGGACGATTGTGAGGGGAATGGTTGCCGTCGCCTTGCTTGCGCCGTCCGCGAATCCATCCCGGTTATCAATGAGCTGGCTGTGCTGCCCTACCCTACGTTGTGCAGGGATATTAGCACCCGCGCCCCAATCTGTCAAGCCCCAGTGAACAAGTCAGTACAGTGAACGGCTTAGCCCGCAATGTGGAACGTTTTGGAACGTCCAACCCCCAATGTATCTTATCCACAGTTTTTGTAATGTTCCAAGTGGTGCCGCCGCAATGACTTATGCATATGACTCGGAGACCCCTTGACAAGCGTTTCCGACCATTATAAGTTCCCCCCTATAACCCCCCTTCAATACATCACTCCAGTCCATAGATCACCCCGGTCAACCCGAGCAGCTACCACAAGCCGCCGCAGGGAGTCGGGTGCGGTTCCCGACGACCCCGAGGGAGCGCAGCGACCGCTGGGAAGCGTAGTTGCTGTTGCTGTTGCTGGTCCCCCGGAATCCTGCCCCTACTCTCGTGAGTATGGTGACTATGGGTAGTATGATCAGTATGAGGTATTGATTCATCACCCACCTCAACATCCAACCATACTCTCCATACTCTCCATACTCAAATCACTGGAACCTATGCCGCACGCCCGTTTCACTGGCAAAGACAAGCCGACTCGCAAAGGCGGCAAAGCGGTCGCCACGTTGCCGCGCCAGTTGACGGCGCCGAACCTGACCGCCGATATCATCCGGGCTCGATGCAAAGACTCGTTCTTTAGTCGGATTCACGTCCTGGAGGCCATCGCCGACGGGACGATTGAGACGTACACCACCGGCCCCAAGGGAACCACTGTGTTCACGCCATCGGCCCGTGATCGGGTGGCAGCACTCGACACGCTGGCCAAGTATGGAGGCGTCTCTACTGCTGAGGGTGGCAGCAGTGACAACAGCAAAGCTTGGGCAACCGCTGAGGCACTATCCCGCTCGCTGCTGGCCGCGCTAAGTGATCCATCGGTCCGCCGCTGGATCGCTCAGGAGCGCCCAGACATCATGGGGGTAGTGACTGCATCACTGCGACAGTCCGAACGATCCCTAGACCCCGTGGCGGCCGCTGGCGGGGCATTGGGGAGCAAGACAGGACAGGGACAGGAGACAGGAGGCGCAACGGGAGGAAGGAAGGAAGGGGAGGTTTCCTCTCTTGCTCTTGCGACGCTGCCGGAATCCGACTGGGAGGTGGTACCCGGCGACCCGGAGCGCAGTACTAGCAGTACATAACAGGATAGAACGGCATTACAGATGCTGGGGTGAACGTGCTGTAAGCCACGTCCTGCCTGCCTTTTGCAGTGGGTTAGCAGTGACAGGCGACACGACAGGCGACACGGACGGGGCAGAAAGGGTAGGAACGTGCGCCGCGCCCGGCCGGGGGGTGGGGGATGACCCGGTTCGACCCCGCCCCCCTGTACGAATACCCTCCTCTTTTGCTCCTATCATTTTCCCATAATCGGTTCCCTGGTCGCCCTCCTTTCATATGCGTTCCCACCCCCTTGACTTCTCCAGGTTCACCCTTAAGTTCATTGTAGTAAATAGTTCAGTAGGATGAATCTGGTCGGGGGGCGTCGTGCCCGCTGGGAGTCTGCCAAGTCTGAGCGTGTCCCGTCGGATGCGGCGCCCAACCCCGACCTTCCACACCGGAGAACTATGCCGACGTTGCCGCTGCCGACCGATTGGCCGACGAACTGGACGCCCCCGACCCGCGACATCGCGTGGTGGGAAGCCCGCCACTTCGAGGCGAGGAAGCACGTCGCCACGGTGTCAATATGGGACGACGGCGACCTGGGGTTCAGGCGGTACAATGCCCTGCACGACATGGTGCCCGCCCCGGTCCTCCGGCACCTCATGGCGCTGCACGCGCTGGAGAAGCAACCCAGTGGGCAACCCGTGGTCAAGCCGCCGCTCGGCCCGCCCTATGTCACCTGTGTCGAGGTCGGCCGCCTGACGTTCGAGGTCTACCGGGGTGACACCCTGACGGTGGAGTTGGTGGGCGGCCATCCGGCGAAGGTCACGGTCACGCGAGCATGAGTGCCCCGGTCCTCGGCACCTGTGGACTCTGCGGCGGCCCGGTGGCCGAGTCGATCTTCCCGACCGGCGCTCCGGCCTGCCTCGACTGTGGCGCCGTGAAGAAGAACCCGTTTGGGCCGGTGATCGAGATGGTCCCGCCCAAGCCGTCGCCGTTCAAGGGGGATGTGGTCGCCAGTCCGTTAGCGGTTGCGCCGCCCAATCGCCAGTATGTCAAGCCGTGGCTTATGCCGCGCCCGGTGGTCGAGACGTGATGGCCGCCGTCTCACCGGCCCTGGCCCACCTCGCCACGGACCCCTTCATGCTGGAGTGCTTCGATGGGCCGCTTGATGGGGAATGGCGGTCGTGCGATCCGGGGGAATATCTCACGCTGATTGGCGGCGAATACCGACGGGGCGTGAAGGTGTTGCGCCGTCGCTCACTGCAAGGTCGCCTGACTGAAGTGGCGCAGCACGCGCTGTTGTGGACGGCCAAGTGAGGCGGCTGGTGCTGGTCCTGGGCCTCCTGTGCTGGGCCGCCCCACTGCACGGGCAGAGTCTCCAGTCCGTCATCATGGACGATCACTGGGTCCACCTCGCCACCAAGCCGGTCGTGACCGGGATGGTCTACGCGGGCGCCCGGCTGGTGAAGCTCTCCCCGAACGTGGCAACCGGCGTGAGCGTGGTGGCCCCGATGGTGGTGGCGACCGTCCGGCTCGAAACCCTGTATCCCGGCGCGTGGAATCAACCGGACAGTTGGCGCGACCGCTTGGCCGATGGCTGGGCCAGCTTGATCGCGCCGATCCTGATTCGGACCCGTGGCTGGGCGCGGGTGGTGCTGGCGAGCTGCTGGGGCATCATGGAGTTTGGCTACCTGCACCATTTCAGTCGCCCGTGATCCTCGACCTCCTGGCCCTCTTGGCGGCGACGTACCTCGCCGCGATGCTGATCTTCGGCCCGCCGCCGCCCCCGCCGCTGCTGCTCATTGGCAAGTGAGCGACGAGCCGCCGGTCCAGCTCGACTGTCTGCGCTGTGGCTGTCCCCGGTTCGTGGAACTGGAACCGAAACCCGACATGAACATCTACAACGTGCGCTGCGAGAGTTGTGGCGACATCGTGCGATTGGTGTCAGCGATGGAGCTGGAGCGGGGCAAGCCGGAGATCGTGCGGCGCCTCCGCGATCAACTCCGCCGCCGGGGAGACGCATGAAGTACCTCGGGGCCGAACCCTTTGCCTCCAAGCCCGCGACCGACGCCTACCGATTGGGTTGGGAGTTGGCCTTCCCCAAGAAGAAACCGCGCAAGAAACCTGAGCGCGAGATCGACCAGGCGACCGCTGACGCCGTGTTCAGCGCACTTCCCCCCGCATCCAAGGCATCCCCCACATGAAGTTCTCGTTCCCGAAGTGGATGGGCGTCATCTCGTCCGTGATCACGTTCGTCGCGGGCCTCGATTTCATGCAACTCGCCGCCGCCATTGGCACCAAGCCCGCCGGGGCCGTGATCGGCGTGGCCGGGCTGATTACCCTGCTTTCGCATTCGATCTTCGGCACCGGTGGCAAGCCCGCTGAACCTGCTGTCCAGTAGGTAGCGGTGGACGCCCAGAACATCGCGGTACTGGAAGCCGCGATCCGCGATGCCCTGGCCCACGCGGAACGCGTCGCCGACGACCCTGAGCGGTTCAGTGTCTACGAGAACAACCCGGTCGAGTTCTGCAACGAAGTGCTGGGCATCCCGCTCATCGACCTCCCGAACGAAATCTCGGGCCTCTGGTCGAAGCAGGTTGAGATTCTGGAAGCGGCCATCACCGAGGCGATGATAACGATTCGCTCCGGGCATGGCGAGGGCAAGACGTTTGCGATGGCCCTGCTCGCGCTCTGGTGGTTGTACGCCCGGCACGGGCTGGTCATCACCACGGCAAGCACCTGGAACCAGGTCGAGAAAGTCCTGTGGCGCGAGATCGCATCCTTGCACGGCCGGGCGCGTGTCAAGCTGCCGGGGGAACTCCTCAATGCGGAACTCCGCATATCGCGTGATTGGTTCGCCCTGGGGATGTCCACAGACAACCCGACGGCGTTTCAGGGTCAGCACCATCCTCGCCTCTTGGTCATCGTGGATGAAGCGCCTGGGGTGGGCGAGGACATTCACAAGGCCATAGGGTCGCTGGCGACGGGCGAGAAGAACTGCATCGTCATGGTCGGCAACCCGACCGAACTCAGCGGCACGTTCTACGAGTCGTTCCGGCGCGGCAGTTGGCACCGGATTCACATGAGTTGCCTCGATCACCCCAATGTGGTGACGGGCAAAGAGATCATCCCTGGTGCGGTGACGCGCCGCTGGGTCGAGCAGGTTCGCACGCGCTGGGGCGAGCGGTCCCCGTACTATGCCTGCCGCGTGCTGGGCGAGTTCCCCCGGACAGCCGGTTCGTCGGTGATCTCACTGGACCAGGTGGAGCGGTCGCAGGACGTGGCGCGGTGGCAGAAGGCACTGGCCGCTGCCGAGGCCCGCAGTGTTCCCCGCATCTTCGGGGTGGACGTGGCCCGGAAAGGGCACAACCGCACGGTGGTCGCAGTGCGGCGCGGCGATGCCATTGAGGCGCTGTTGTCCTGGTCGGGCCTGGAGACGATGGAAACGGTCGGCCTGATCCGCGTGGCGGCCACGCAGTACGAACCGGCGATCATCGTGGTCGATGAAGTGGGCGTTGGCGCGGGCGTCTTGGACCGCTTGGTGGAGCTGGACTATCCCGCCCTGGGCTTTCACTCGGGCCGCACGGCGCAAAACCGCGCCCTGTTCGGGAATCGCAGGTCGGAACACTGGTGGCACCTCCGAGAACGCTTCGAGGCCGACACGATCCGACTCCCGCCCGACGATGGCTCCCCCGACATCCAGCAAACCCGCACCGACCTGACGGCCCCAACGTACAAGATCGCCTCGACCGGCCGGATTCAGGTCGAACGCAAGGAAGAAATGGAAGCGCGGGGCGTGGATTCGCCCGACTTCGCCGACGCCATCGCCATGTGCTTCATCTTGGACGAGGAAGGCGCGGAAACGGAACCCGAGCCACTGGATAACGTCGATCCGACGCGCTTCCTGGCTGTTCCTGATGACGAAACCTCCGACTTCGGCACGTTGCCCTTCGGATTCTGAACAGAGCGTGGGGAGCTTGGTCGTTCGCCGCCAAATAGATGCCGCGTCCGTGGGTTCGATTCCCTGCCCCACCATGTAGTGCCCTCCGATTCCTCCTTCTCCGACCGAGATCATGGCCAAAACTCCCCCTGTCCCATTCGCCGCTGCTGCTGACCCCAAGGCCAACCCGTTCGCCAAGAAAGGCGCGAAGGACGCGCCAGCGGCCAAGCGGAAGTTCACCCCGAAGCGCAAGGGGAGCGTCCCTCCCCAGTTCGTGAAGGGCAAGGCCAAGCTGATGGCGAAGCAGAAGGCCGAGATGCCGGACGGCGACGAGTGCTGAGACTCTTTCCCTTGACCTTTACTCCCCGGAGTTGACTGTGGAACCGAGAGCGGACATCAAGAACCTGAACATCGTCGCGCCATCCGAAGTGGACAACTTGGATCGGGTGCGACTGTACAACCACGAGCGCGACGAGGACTACGGTGTGGAACTCGGCACCCTCGGAGTGGCCCTCGGGGTCAGTCAGGCGAACCTTGCCCTGACGCTCGGCAAGCACGGACGCAACCTCTGCCTGCAATCCGAGGCGTTGGGGACGGGCCCGTGGACCCTCGACCGAGCCACCGTCACCTCCGATGCGGCTGTCGCCCCCGACGGCACGACGACCGCCGATCTTCTGACCCGAACTTCCGCGCTGGACAGTTCGGTGTATCAGAACATCGCCTACACTGGTAATGGCACAAAGGCACTCTCGGTGTTCGTCAAGCAGGGGACGGCGCCCGCACCGGGGTTCATGGTATACGATACGACCACCTCGGCCACTCTGGTTGATGTCGCGATGACATGGACGGGTGGAGTGCCGGTCCTGAGCAAGCAGGGCGGGTCGGGGACGATGTTCACCGCAATCCCTGTCGGGAATGGCTGGTTTCGCGTGGCCTTCACCGTGGACAGCATCGTCGCGGCGAATACGAACCGGCTGCTCTGCTTCGCTTCGTACATTGGTGGCGCGAACGGACAAACCGTCTACCTCTGGGGCGCGCAGGTCGAGAACGCCAGCACCCTCTCGGCATACGTCAAGACGACCACGGTTCCGGTTGGCGCGGAAACCGATAGCGCAGGCAAGACCCTGTTCCCTGCAGGTCTTGGCGTCGGCAACGCGGCGGCGGCTTCCACGATCCCCGTGTCCGGCCTCGTCAAGAAAATTGAAATCTTCGACGCCGCTGGTGCCTCGCTCGGTTTCGCTCCCCTCTACTCCTCGATCACCTAATGTGGGCCTTCCTTGTCAAGGCGCTGAACGCCCTCGTGCCGTTCTTCTTCAAGAAACTGGTCGCCCCTGGCACGAACGGGGTCATGGCGCCGGGCGGATCACTGGAGACGGTGACGGACCGCCCGACGCTGGCCGACCTGAACGCTGGTCAGATACTCGAAGCGATCTGCAAACAGTACGACGCGACCTACTGGCGTCAGCGACTCGGCGACAAGACGCTGCTCTCGCTGATGACGAAGGATCAAAATGTGGTCACGGTCAGCGCGGCCAGTACCCCGGACGCGGTGACGCTGCTGTTGGCGAAGTTCCCCCTTCCCGAAGGAACCTTCTGATGTCGCCCCTCTACGCTCTCCGAAACCTGCCCCATCGCCTGCGCGGGTGGAAGGCGGAAGTCTTGACCTTCGCCGGAATCGGGATGCTCTCGGAGCTGTCTGCGACGGTGCGAAAGGCAGACGGCACGCTGATCCCCCTCGGCGTCCTCTCGCGGCGCGTCATCACCGATGCGGGCGTGGGCTTCATGGTCGATGCGTTTCAGAACCTCGTCGAAATGGAGGCGATGAACTATCACGCCTCGGGGACCGGGGTGGGCGCAGAGGCCGTGGGCAATACCGCCCTGGGCACCGAGACAGGCAGCCGGGTCGCGGGCACGCAGACGGAAACAGCGGCGAACATCCTCAAGACCACGGCGGCGATCACCTACGGCAGCACACTCGCCATCACCGAGCACGGGATTTTTTCGGCGGCCTCGACGGGCGTCCTGCTCGACCGCTCCGTGTTCGCGGCAATCAACGTCGTGAGCGGTGATTCGATCACGTTCGCGTACTCCATCACCTTCACGTCGGGCGGCTGATCGTCATGCCAAACATCACGAATGTCGAAGCGATCAAGTTCTGCAACGAGCAAGTGCGCCCGTTTGCCGACCAGTACGGCGGGCTGATCTTCGCCGCGCAGAAAATCAGCGACGCGTGGACCGCGAAGGGCATCGGTGCCCTGGTCCCGAACACCGCCGACCTGCTGGCCGATGGCGCGGTGACGGGACCCGATGGGCGCACCCCGATCTCGGGCGCGGAAATCAACGCCTTCGCCACGAACGTGGCCGCGTTCCTTGCCAGCGTGAACGCGAGCAGCGGGGCCGTCAAGAACGCGATCCTGAAGATCGCGGTCAACCCGAGGTAGGCGATGGCCTTCTCTGCCGCGATCGAGTGGGACTGCCGCAGTACGGGCGCGGACACGAATGGCGGGGGCTTCAAGCGTGGAGCCTCCGGCACCGACTGGTCGCTACAGAACGCCGCACAGTATTCCGTTACGGACGCCGTGACGGCGGGCACGACCACGGTCACGAGTGCCACCGCCAGCTTCGGGACTGATGTGGTGGGCAACGTCCTCTATATCACGGGCGGCACGGGCGCAATCGCGGCGGGCTGGTACGAAATCACCGTTCGCAACAGCAGTACGTCGATCACGGTGGACCGCTCGACCGGCCTCACGGCCGGCACGGGCGCGACCCTCAAGATCGGCGGCGCATTCCTCACCCCGAGCAAGATGCTGTCGGTTCAGTCCGGGAACGTTGGGCACCGGCTGTGGCTCAAGAATGGATCGTACACGACGAGCACCCTTCTATCGCTGGTCACGAATAGCGGAAGCCCGCCGAATATGGTGGCTACACTCTTTTCGGGATACAACGTCACGCACGGCGACAACCCGACCGGAGCCACTCGCCCCACCATTTCGTGCACCGGCGCGGGCGTGGACGGATTCGCGGTAGACACGCGGGGGACTGTCGCCTACCTCATCCTTGACGGCACCAGTACCGCCCGTGACGGCATCGTCAATACGGGATACAACGGTGACAGCTTCGCAATTGGATGCAATGTGACGGCCTTTAGCTCGCATGGGATCGGGACTCGTTCATTGGCCTGCGAAGTGACAGCCATGAAGTCGGGTGCCGCGAGCGGGTTTGATCTCAACGGTAGTAGTTCGGATCACTGGTACGCCTATGCCCACGCCAATCCCTGTCACGGCTTCAGCACAAACGGGAACAATGCGGGGGCAAAGCTGGTGGGATGCGTGGCGGCGTACAATACCGGGGCGTCCTCGGACGGGTTTAACGTTAAGGCCCTATACGGCTTTGGGATGGTCAACTGTGTCTCTGTCGGTAATGGGCGACATGGACTAGTCACGGACACCTACGAGCAGACCTTTGCGGTCATCAACAACGTGTTCTCGTCGAACGGCGGCTATGGGGTCGCCTTCAACTACAACACAGGCTGGGCCGAGCCGTCTGTCAACTACAACGCCTTCTACAATAATTCGAGTGGTGCTCGCTCAAATCTTACGGCAGGCGCTAACGATATCACCCTGACGGGCGACCCGTTCGTGGATGCCGCCAACGGCAACTTCGCGCTGAACGCAACCGCTGGCGCTGGTGCCGCGCTCAAGGCGGCTGGCTTCCCCGGCGTGTTTCCGGGCGGGCTGACCACCGGCTACCTCGACATCGGCGCGGTGCAGCACGCGGACCCGGCGGGTGGGGCCGGACTGGTTGGCGGTGGGGCAGGAGTGGGGTTCGCTCGCAATCGCTCGGTCTACTTCTAGGAGATTCACTATGGCACTTTACCTGATTGCGAATGGCCCGATGCCGACCACGGCGGCGCAAGCCCCCGTCACGACCGGCACGGCCATCAAGACGCTGCTCCAGATCAAGCCATTCAACACCTGCCGGATTGTGGAGTGGGGTGTGTCGTTCGATGGGTCCGCCGCCGCCACGCCGATCAAGTGCGAGTTGCTGGATACCGGCACGGTGTTCGGCACCGTGACCGCCTCCGCTGACGCGGACGTGGCAAAACTCGGCAGCGTCGAGGATGCGGTGGCGTCAGTTGCGGGCCTCACGCTCGGGGTCGCCGCCACCGGCTATACCTGCACCAGTGAGGGGACGATCACGGCGGTTCGGATGTTCGACGCCCAACTGGTTGCGCCGACCTCGCAGTACTTGAAGCAGTTCCCGCTCGGCCGCGAGCCGAAGTGCATCATCGGGAACGCGGTGCGGATTCGGGTGACAGCCGGGGCAGCGGTCAATGCCTACGCCTACCTGATCCTCGAAGTCTGAGCTAGGGCGCTCAATGGCACGGTTTGGTCGGAGCTTCCCGGTCCCACGACGGCTTGCCAGAAAGTTCGTCGCGGCCGGTGGTGGCCCGACCAACTACAACTGCACGCTGGCTGGTGGGGTCACGCCGTCGGCGATAGCTGCCAAGTGGACGACCCGGAATCTCGCGGGAGGGTTGACCCCTGCGGGTGCCATCCTCCGTACCATCGCTCGCTCGCTCGCTGGAGGTATCACCCCGTCGGGCGTGGTCGTCAGGGGGCTGGCGTACTTCCGCACTCTGGCGGGCGGCATCACGCCGAGTGGTGTGATCGGCAAAGGGACCAGTCGCGCACTCGCTGGGGCCGTCGCACCAGCCGCAGTGGTTCGTCGGACAATGACGCGCTCTCTCGCGGGGGCGATCACCCCAAGCGGCCAAGTCGCACGGGGCCAGTTCAAGACGCTTGCGGGCACCCTGAGCGGCATCGCCGGGGCTGTCACCACCACCTACCAGGCGTTCGTCGCAGGTTCCTTCATCGGACGCAATCGCTCCGAACTCTAAACCAAGGTACTTCACATGGCTGACATCTCCCTGACTTCCCACTCTCCGGCAACGTGGTTTGTAGTGGATACCCAAACGGCAGCAATCGCCACGGCGACGAAGTCGGCGGCGGCGGCGCGTCGGCACTTCATCACCGGGATGTCGCTCTCGCTGAGTACGGCGCCAGCCGGGGTCCTGTCGGTGACGGTCAAGAGCGGCACAACGGTCATCGACCAGCTCGAAATCCCCGCCGCTGCCCAGGCACCTCTCGTCGTGAACTTCCCCCGCCCCTACAGGGCGCTGAACGCGAACGAGCTGGTCAGCGTGAGCTGCCCCTCGGGCGGCGGCTCCTGCAAGGCGACCGTCTCCCTGCGCGGCTTTACTACGCAGGATTGATGTTCATTCTCGCCTCCGTCGCCCTCGTCCTCTGTTTCCTGTCGTGGCTGGTCAGTCGCGCCCTCCCTCGCGTGGATCGCCTGATCGCGCTCGCCGAGGTCCAGGGACTGCCGAGAACCAACGTGAAACGGGAACCCATGCCAAGCGACCTGATTGCCTACGCACAGAGTTGGGGCGACGGATGGGCGAGGGACGGCGCACTCAAGGCCATCGAGGAATCCTACGAGAAGTTCGATTCTTGGGACGCCGTGCGGGCGACCCTGCCCACTGCAAACGCACCGACAGTCGAAGGGGATGACGCTTGAACGCTCCCACCGCTACACCCGGTATCACCCCTGATCTGCTCCAGTCGATTGTGGACGGCGGGATGCAGGGGCATCAAGGCCCGATGACCCCCCATGTAGGCGAGTCGGACCCGATGCCGATGATGGAGCCGGTGCCCGGTGAGCATGAGGGCGTCACGGCCCCGCCGCCCGCACCGCCCTTGACGGCACCACTCGACGACGCCTTGACGACGCAGCCGGCGGCGCCCCCCGAGGAGCCGAACGACGCCCCGGAACCCGAGATGTCCCCCGAGGAACAGCAGGCCCGTGAGCGGGCGGCGATGGCGGCCCTGTACGGCGACCAGTTCCCTCAGATCAAGGACGAACCCCAGCCGCAGGACTGGGCGGCCTGGGCGGAAGATTTGTGGGACCGGCATCAACCGGGCAAGCGGCGTCGGATGCACCTGACCCAGCGGAATCGCCTGTTCTACAAGGGCGTCCAGTGGGTGAGCGCCAACGGGTTCGGCCCGTGGATCGAGCCGCCCAAGCCCCGCGAGCAGGCCCGCGCCGTTCACAATCTTATCAAGCCCGCGCTCGATCAGCGGGCGCAGATTGTCAGCGAACAGCGACCGGGCTTCCGCACGAAGCCGATCACGCAGGACTCGGAGAAGGTGAAAAAGGCCGAGGCGCAGCAGTACGCGCTGGAGTACCAGTACGACCAACAGGGGATGCGTGGCATCACCAAGGAAACCCGCTTCCACAACGGGACCGACGGTGTAGCCTTCTGGCATCTCCACTGGGATGATCAGGCGGGACCGTGGTACGAGATGACGACCGGCGAGACGATGCGACTGGGCGATGTCCGCACCCGCATCCTCAAGATCGAACAGGTGGTCGTGTCGGCCAATGCGACCACCAATATCAAGCCGAGCTACTGGGTCATCAAGGAGACGATCTCGACCGCCGAGGCCGTGACGGCTCATGGCGTGCGAGCGATGGGCACCCGGAGAGCCGTGAATACAGGCCGTGCGAACGTGGCGATGGGCCTGATAGGAAACTCCACCGGCCCCGGCGACAGTGATCCCTTGGAGGGGCAAGACACCGTGGATCGCTTCACGGTCTACTGCGAACGCAGTGAATATCTCCCCGAAGGGCTGACCGTCATCACGGTCGATGGCGAGCTGGTCGTGCTGTCTCCGTTGGTGCAGGGGGTCGTTCCGATGGTGCGGGTGCCTGACGGCACGGCCGACCCGGCGTTCTTCCCGGCCCCGGAGATGGACGACTGGGTTGAGCACCAGATTCGCGTCAACGCGGCGATTTCCAAGTGGGTCGAGAGTGTCCGGCTCAACTCCGGGGGTCGCTTCCTCACCCGCCCGCGTGCCATCTCGAACGACACCCTGGTGGCGGGCACCCTCTCGGCGATTGAAGTGCGCGGCACCGGGCCGATCAGCGAGTCCGTCCTGCCCGTGCAAGGGTTCTCGGTCGGCACCGACATCAAGGAACTGATTCAGGCCGAGCGTCAGTTGTTCGAGGACAAGAGTGGTTGGAACGCGTCGAGCCGGGGCCAGTATTCCGGCGACACCTCCGGCCGCGCCATCCTCGCCCTGCGCGAGCAACTGGAGCGCGTGTTTGCCGAGCCGGTCAACGCCGTGGCTGAGGCGATGGTGGAGTGGGGCAAGGTCACGCTCCAGTTCATGCGCTGGGGCTACGACATCCCACGCCTGCTGGGCATCATGGGGCACGGGCGGCCCGACTTGGCCCGCGCCATTAGCAGTGAGGACTTCGACGAAATCGCCGATGTCGAGATCGACCCGGAAACGATGACGCCGATGCCGCGTGCGCTCCGGCTGTTCCTGCTCGACCAGATGTTCGAGAAGGGGTTGATGCCCGCCGACGAGTACCGCAAGCGGCTGCCCTTCGCGTACACGCGCAACCTCCAGACCCCGAACGACACCCAGCAGGCCCGTGCCTTCCGCGTGGCCGAGGCGATCAAGGCCAACAAGCCCATCCCGCCGATCCGCTGGCAGGACAATGAAGCGATCCATCAGGACGTGCTGGAGTCGGAAATCCTGCTCCGTGACGATCTCGAGGAAGCGGTCGTGCAGGCCGCCGACGCACGCTGGAAGGCGCTGGCGCAGCAGTCAGCGACGAAGATGGCGCCCCCTCCGGGGCCAGCCGTTCCACCCGACCCGAAAGATGGTCCGTCCCTGTCGCCGCGTCTCCAACCCATGTTGGGCACGAACCCCAGTATGGCCTCCGCGCCCGCGAACGTGATGGGCAACCCCAATGCGCCACTGATGGGCGGCTCTGACGCCCACTCAGGCGGGGCATGATCGACCGGCTCCGGGCATCTCGCCCGCACCGCACACCCACCAACGAGGCAGCATGAGCGACGAAGCACCGGCCACTGCGGAGTCCATCGCCAGTTTGCAGGGCGATCAGTTTGCAGAGGCGTTCGGCATCCCCAAGGAAGCACCCGCGACCCCTGATGCCCCCGAAGTTGAAGTCCCCGAAGTCGTCGAAACCGAAACCCCTGAAACCCCAACACCCGAAGTCGTACCCGAAACGGGTACAGATGTACCCAAAGAGGGTACAGAGGCAGCCCCGGTACCCGATTCGACCCCGAAGCCGATCACCACGTTCAAGGTGATGGACGCCGAGGGCGAGCTGGAAATCCCCGACCTAACCCTGGAGTTCAAGGCGAACGGGGAGATGCGGTCGTTCAAGCTGGACAAGGTGGTGCGCCTGGCACAGTCCGGGTTCTACAATGAAACCATCATCAAGGAACGCGATGCCGCCCGCACCGACCTGGGTGCACTGCACGCGAAGGTCAGTGAGCGCGACGAAGTAGTGACCCTCCGCGATTCGCAGATCGAACGCCTGCTCACCGACCGGGACTATCTCGCGGCGGCCCAGGAAGCGCTTGAGAACTTCAACCACCCGGAAGCGCGGGCGCAGCGTGCCGAGGCCGAAGTCAAGGCCGTCAGGCAGAAGGATGCACAGGTCAAGCAGGACAAGGAGATCGTCGAGTTCGTCAGCAGTCGGATCATGCCGACCTATGACGGACTCTTGCAGGACAACTCGCACGTCACGCCCGAAGAACTTTGGGGTCGATTCTCGATGCTTACCGCTCCGTTACAGGTGCGCGGCGTCATCCCTCCAGAGCGTCGGGCGCAAGTGGAAAAGATACTCAAAGAGGACATCGGCCCGTGGGTAGCCCACCTCCAAGAGCATCGCAGCGGTCAGGCCAAGGAAGTCGCGGCCAAGACGGAC
>JANYAG010000339.1 GCA_025361465.1 Gemmatimonadota bacterium | reverse complement strand
GGGTAGCGCCGGCAGGGGATCCTTCGCCGCCAGCACGATGATCCCCCCGTAGAGTCCCTTCGCGACCTGGTAGCCGGTGCGGGCGTCGGGATGTGGGTGATACCAGTACGTCCCGGCGGTGCCAGGCTCGATCGTGAAGACGTAGTCCTTCTTGCCGCCGGGCGGGACGGGAAAGAGGGGGCTGCCGTCCATGTTCGCCGGGACGTGCAGGCCATGCCAATGGATGCCGCTGGTCTCAGGCAGGTTGTTGGTATAGTGGACGATGACCTTGTCGCCCTCATGGACCACGAGCGTCGGCCCGGGGACGCTGCCATTGAAGGCGTAGACGTCGGTGACCTTTCCCGGCATCAGGGCCAGCCGCCCGGGCGCGGCGGTCAGGGTGACCTCGACCGTCCGCGGAGCCGAAGACTGATTCTTCAGGAGCGGCGGGCTCTTCAGGGTGTCGCCCGTCGCCGCGGGGGCTAGCGGGATCATCTTGCTGTCTGATGGGGATGAGGTCCCCAAGGAGGGCGGCCATGCAAGGGCGAACACCAGCGGGATCCACCTGATCATTGAGCGACCTCTAAAGGACTCGGCCGACCGGCTGGATACCAGCGGGTCCACCACGAGTGGCGGCGTGACGGCGCATTCCGAGAGTGGAGGATTAATTCCGACTCTTTCAGTCTACGATGTTTCCCGGTTCTTCGCCAGCGCCTCGGCAATCTCGGCGGTCTGGGCGGCGGCGGTTGCCTGGGACAGGAGGCATTCGGTCGAACTGTCGGATTGCGCGAGGGGTGCACCTGCGCTGCGAACGCTAGCTCGCCTCCTCCGGATAATGCTTGGCCCCACACTCCGGACAGAATCCATGGCTGAAGTCCGCGTCGGAGTTGTCCCGCACAAAGACCTCGATCTGCATCCAGTGTCCCTCGGGGTTCCGGATGCGCTTGCAGAACGAGCAGATCGGCAGGATGCCGCCGAGTCGCTTGATGGTCGCAAGTGACGCCTGCAGCAGGACCGTTTGCTCGGCGAGGCGCGCCCTGGCAACCACTTGCCGCCCGTAGATGATTGCCACGAGAACCAGCATGGAGAACCGAACGAAATGATTGAAATACTCCGTGCCTGCCACCGCCGAAACACCACCCGAGGCCGCGATCACCGTTCCGAGCGAGACGACAGATGTGAGCAATGAGGCGACCACACCAACGCGACCGCCATACCCGCGGGTCAGCATCAGGGTCGGGATGACATAGAGAATATTGAGGTTGATGCCAACCCCGGTGAGCCAGTCCAATCCGGCGACGAGGGCGGCGAGGAGGACCCCGAGCATCGCAAGCGCGCGGGGAGTGAAGGAGATGCCGACGGGGCCGAACGGGATCGACGACGAGATGACCGCAGGATCATCAGCCGGCAAGCCTTCGAGCATTTTCGCCTCCAGCGGTTGGGGGACCAAAAACTGGGATTCTCACCGCAGAAGCGCAACGCGATCAAACAAGTTTGCTATCGGGACAGCCGCCCCACCCGCGACCTTGATTCCTGTGAGGATATGGGGACCTGCCGCGAGGTCTCGCGGAGGCCATCCTTCGCCCGCTTCGCGGGCTCAGGACAAGTAGCTGGGGCGAGACTCGAACTCGCGACCCCGGCATTATGAGTGCCGTGCTCTAACCAGCTGAGCTACCCAGCCGAACGGCGGGGAGATTACCCGGGCGAGGCCCGGAGGTCAAGCAAAATCGGCCGATTCTCCCCCTCGCTTCACCCTGTTCCTAGTGCTTGACGCTATCCGCCGGCACGATCTTGAAGCTCAACTCACCCGGCCGCAGCATCCCCCAGGTCTCCCTGGCATAGCGCTCCTGCACGGCAGGATTGCTGGCGAGCGAGTCGCGAAAGATGCTCAGCGAGTCGACTTCCTTCTTGAGGGCGACGAGTGAGTCTCGCGTCACCGCTTCGGCGTGCTTCATTGCCAGGTATTCCGGCGTGCTGAAGGTGCCACCGAACCAGGCGAAGATGGCCGATCCGAGCAGCACGAGCAGCGACGCCCAGCGCTTCTTGTTCACCGCGGGTACATCTCCGCGCCGGGATAGTGCGCCACCGGCCCCAGGGCCTCGGCAATCCGCAGCAATTGATTGTACTTGGCAATCCGGTCGGTGCGCGAGGCGCTGCCAGTCTTGATCTGGCCCGCGCTGGTCGCGACCGCCAGATCGGCGATGAAGGTGTCCTCGGTCTCGCCCGAACGGTGCGAGATGACAACGCCGAACGCGCTCCCCTTGGCCAGCTCGATGCACTGCAGCGTCTCGGTCACGGTGCCGATCTGGTTCAGCTTGATCAGGATGGCATTGGCGGCCCCGCCCTCGATCCCGTCACCGAGCCGCTCCACGTTGGTGCAGAAGAGGTCATCGCCCACCAGCTGGCAGGTGTCGCCCAGCGCTGCCGTGAGGTCCTTCCACCCCTCCCAGTCGTTCTCGGCCAGGCCGTCCTCGATCGAGACGATCGGGTACTTCTTGCACCAGGAGTCGTAGAGCGCGATCATCTCCGCGGCATCGCGCTTGCTGCCATCCCCCTTCTTCCAGACATACTTGCCGTCTACGTAGAGCTCGGACGCCGCGACGTCGAGCGCGATCGCGATGTCCTCGCCCGGCTCATACCCCGCCGCTTCGATCGCTTCCATCACCGCGTCGAGCGCCGCCTCGTTGGAGGGGAGCATCGGTGCAAAGCCCCCCTCATCACCCACCGCCGTCGAGAGCTTCTTACTGGTGAGAACCTTCTTGAGCGAGTGGAACACCTCGACGCCCATCCGCAGCGCCTCGGCAAAATCATCGCTGCCGACCGGCACGATCATGAACTCCTGCGCATCGACGTTGTTGCTGGCGTGCGCCCCGCCGTTGATGATGTTCATCATCGGCACCGGCATCACTCGAGCCATCGGCCCGCCGAGATAACGGTAGAGTGGCAAGTCGGCTTCCATCGCCGCTGCCCGCGCCGCGGCCATCGAGACGGCGAGGATCGCGTTGGCCCCGAGCTTGCCCTTGTTGGGCGTGCCGTCGGCGTCGGTCATCTCCGCGTCAATGGCGATCTGCTCGAAGACCTCGAGCCCTTCAAGCCGGGGACCGAGAATCTCGTTGACGTTCTTGACCGCGGTGAGCACCCCCTTGCCACCATACCGTTCCTTGTCGCCATCACGCAGCTCGACCGCTTCGGCCTCTCCCGTCGAGGCCCCGCTCGGCACCGCCGCGCGGCCCTTGGCTCCCGTCGCCGTCACCACCTCGGCCTCGACCGTTGGATTGCCGCGTGAATCGAGAATTTCCCGAGCCGAAACGTCGATGATGGCGCTCATCAGAGGGTCCCATGGAGTGAGGAAACAGTCACACAACCGGCGAACGGTGATACAGCTGCACCAAAGCTAATGTCGACGACTTTCGGTGGCACGCAGCGAATCAACCCACGCCAGCACCTCTCGCGGCATCGGCGCCCGCGGTCGGCGCGCGATAGACTGTTCGCCGAGATTGCCATATCCCTGCCGAGCAGCGATCCGTCGCGATGCGCAACCTGACACGCTCAGATGCGGTGGGTGTAGCCCGGCAACGTGACATCCTTGCCGAGCAGACTGAAATGCAGCCCGGGCGATTCGACGATCTCCCCGATCAGGGTGATGCGGGTACCGGTCTCGGCTTCGCAATCCGCCACGCCGCTCCAGCCGCGCGGCAACGTGACCAGCAGTTCGTAGTCCTCGCCGCCGAGTCCGGCGAAGACCGACGGCGGTTGATTGAGCAGTGGTGCCACGGCAAGGACGGCGGGATGCACTGGCAGCGCGTCAAGGGCGATCGCCACGCCGACGCTCGAGGCCGCCGCGAGATGCCCGGCATCGCCGCCGATGCCATCGCTGATGTCAATCATCGCGGTGGCCCCGTGTGCTGCGAGCCAACGCCCCGCTGCAATCCGGGGCTGCGGTCTGGCAAAGGCAAGTCGTGCGGCCGCTGCTGGCTCGATGCCATGACGCCACGATTCCACCGCGGCGCGCGAAGCCCCCAGCAGCCCAGTCACCCAGATGCCATCGCCGGACTTTGCCCCGCCACGCGTCATGGCGTGCCTGGCGTGCCCGATTACCGTGACCGTCAGCATCCAGCACGGGCCCGAAGAAAGATCGCCGCCGAGGATGATCCCACCGGCGATCCGCATGACGGCACCGGCACCACGCATCACGTCCACGATCTGGTGTTCGGTGCCCTCGGGCGGCACCACCATCGCCACGGTCACTCCTGCGGGCATCGCGCCGGCCGCCGCCAGATCCGACACGGCGCTCGCCGTCGCCCGCCAGCCGATTTCCTCGGCGGTCAGCCAGGGTCGGCGGAAGTGGACGCCTTCAACCGAGGCATCAGTACTGACAACGAGTTGCCCGTCTCCCATCGGTACCGGCGCCGCATCATCGCCAATCGGGCCAATGACATCATGGATCGCAGCGGCAATGGCTCGGATGCGATCGAATTCATATCCAGGCCCCATTGACGTTGTGATCATCTTCCCTCCAGTCGAATCCGGACCAGACCCGCAACCGTGCCAACCCAGAGGTAACCGCCGCTCACGGTGATGGCGGTCACCTGGCCGGGGAGTTCACTGCCGACCATCAGCGGGCGCAGGATCCCGGTGGCGGGACGAACGAATCCCGCGCCGCGAAGCCCCCCGACCCAGACACCTTGCAGCGTGGCCGCAAATGCCGTGAGTGAGCCCAGCTGCTGGGCGAGGTCCGGACCGCGCGTCCACTCGCCCGACACCGGGTTGCGCCAGACCAGATGATCCGGCGCCATCGCCACCAGGGTGTCCCCGACATAACCGATGCCGAGGACCGGCGGGATCGTGCCCAGCTGGCGGAAGCCCTCCGGCATCCGCAGTGAATCATCACCGGGGAGCGAAGCCCAGAGCCCGAAGGCGGTTCCCACCCAGAGGGTGTCCCCATTGGCCTTGAGGGCGTACACCGGTCCGTCATAGCTGAGCGCACGCCGAGTGATCTTGTCATCACCGCCGACGTCCACCAGGCCACGCATGGTCCCGGCCACGACGCGGCCCTGCGCTTGCGCCACGGTGGTCACGCGGCTGTCCGGCAGACCTTGGGATACATCCCAGCGGGTCAGCCTGCCGTCGTCGAGGCGTTCGCGCACCAGCCCCTTCTCGGTGGCAAGCCAGAGCGCCCTGGTCCCCAGAAGGAGCGCTCGCGCTGCTTCGAAGGGCAGCCCGAACACGGCCGAGCCGGGAACGCCTGAAGCCTGCGCCAGGTCGCCGGAAAGAAAGGTGAGTCCGGCAGGGACGCGGACCGAGGCGTCGGTGACGACCCAGAGGCCATCAGGCGTCGCCGCCATCGCGCCGACCACGTCACCCGGCAGTCCGAGCGGCATCGCTTGGGCTTCGATCATGGTGCGATCGAAGTAGAGCAGGCCACGATTGGTGGTCCCCAGGAACCAGCCGGTGCCCTGCGTGTTCGGAGCGGCAGCGGTGAAGGCACCCTGCACCATCAATGGTCCGGTCAGGAGGCGGGGGCTCAAGGAACGAAGCTGCGGGATGTCGGCGTAGGCATCGTTGATACTGGGGGGCAGCCTGAGCGCGGCCGGCGGAGTCGCCGGAATCGCCGGACCGACGCGCGGCTGTTGCAGCCATCCACCGGAAGTCCGAAACCACATCCCCGCCCCGGGATTGCTCGGATCGACCGCAATGCCGGTCACGCGTGTGGCGATGTTGCTGGTTTCCCAGCGATCGATGTCCGGCTGGTAATGGACCCAGCCAGTCGTCGTGGCAAGCCAGATGGACTGATCGACCGGATCGGTCGCACCGCCAATGACATTCTGCAGCAACGACGGATTACCGGGTGAGCGCGGGACGTCCCAACGCTGCGCCAGTGGGCGCCAGATCGCGAGCGCTGTCGGGTAGCTCACGTAGACGCGATCATACGAGGCAGCGAGCGCCGTGACGCGCGAGAAGTCGCCGAGCAATACCCGGTCCTCAGGACGCATGGCGATGCTCGGCGTCGGCAACGGCGCCACAACGCCGCCCCCGGCACAGCCAGCAAGCAGCAGGGTGGCGAGGAGCGCCCTGCGCATCAGGTGGTCCGCGGTCGAGGGAGGTCGAGCAACACGACGGATGGTGCCATGGACGCGCCGTGCAGTCGTCCCCAGAGCCGCCACACATCAGGCAAGGCATGCACCACGTCCATCGGTCGCATCGCCCGCGCCGTGACGCGCCGCGCCGCATGGTCGGCGGCATCGCCCAGCGCCTGGGCGCCGAGTGCCGCGGCCTCGGGAAGGTCGACCCCTTGCGCCAGCAGCGTGGCGATAAGGCCCGCAAGCACGTCACCGCTGCCGCCGGTGGCGAGGCCCGGATTGCCGGCCGCCACCGTCAGGAGCGCACCATCGGGACATGCGACAACCGTCGGCACGCCCTTGAGCAGCACGGTGGTGCTGCTGGCCGCAGCGGCAGCAGCGGCCGCATCCCACGGGGCGGTTTCGAGGTCATGTGCCACGTCACCGAAGAGCGTCCGGAACTCGCCGACATGCGGCGTGCAGACCACCGGACGTTGCCTGGCGAGGGCGAGGAAGGCCGCGCGCTCGCTCTTCAGTGCGACGAGTCCATCGGCATCCACCACCGCCGCGCGCGATGCGTCGATCACCGCAAGAACGAACGCGGCTCGCTCCGGCGCCCGGCCGAGGCCTGGACCAACAGCCACCGCGTCGGCCTTCGCCAGGAGTCCCTGCAACTCGGCGCTGAGCGGCAAGGCGAGTTCGTGCGCCAGGGTCTGGACGTCGGGTTCGGCTGCGCGGAGTGCCGCCACCGTGACATCCGGCGCCACGACGTGCAGCAACCCTGCCCCCGCGGCGAACGCCGACCGGGTGCACAGACGCACCGCACCGCTCATCCCCGCGGCACCGCCGATGACCACCACGCGACCGCGGGTGCCCTTGTGGGCATTTGCCTTGAGCGGTTGCCAGCGCTCTGCCGCCCAGCGGGTGTCCACCAGCTCGGGCAAGGCAGGATCAGGCGGGCAGAATCCGATATCGACCACCACCAGGTCGCCGATCTCGTCTCGCGCCATCACGTGCCCGCGACGTGCCCCACCAAATGTGACGGTCAGGTCGGCTTGCAGCAGGCCGTAGTGCATTCCCGTGGCGAGGTCCAGTCCGCTCGGCCCATCGATCGCGACGACCGGTCGCTCGGCGTCGATCATTCGCGCGATCAGTGGAGCCATCGTGCCGCGAGGTGCCCCCTTGGCACCGGTGCCGAGCAGGGCATCGATGAAAAGTCCGACGCTGGGCCACGGGCCGTCGCATGAAACCGTGCGCACGCCGTCGTTCAGGGCGACGGCACGCACCGCCGCGCAGAGGGAGCCCTCCGCCGGTGCCTCCGATTCGCTCACCCAGACCGGAACCCCGAGGACATGCAGGGCCCGCGCACACACCCAGCCATCTCCACCGTTGTTGCCGGGCCCTGCCGCCACCAGCACCCCTTGATGCGCTGGGCCACCCAGGCGATCCAGTACCAGCTGCGCCACGGACTGCCCAGCCGCGTCCATCAGCAGGCGAGCGGGACGACCCGCCGCGACGGTGGAGGCATCCCAGGCACGGGATTGTTGGGGGGTGAGGATGGGGATCGAACGCATGCGGGAAAGCTAGCGGAGCGGACTGCGGTTATGCCTCGGGAGCCCACCCCAACGCATAGGATTCGTCGAACGCGGACCGGAAGTCGTACACCCCGTGGAAATCCTCTTCCCGATCACCCGTCTGCGTCGACAGCAGCGACACGTCGACGAGCGTGTAGACAATCCGGCCGAAGTCTGCCGTCGAGGTCAGCCCCCAGCAATCGAGCACCGTGCGGGACAACAGGCCGAACCGCTCCAGGGCCATGTCCCGGCAGGCCCAGCAGAGTTCCGCCGCCGTGACGTGCCGACGGCGGTCCAGCTTGCACTGCAGGTATTCGATGGCCGCCAGCAGGAAGAGGTATGCCTTCTCGTCGTACTGCTTGCCGCCGCGGTTGCGGATCCGGACCAGCACGTCATCGACGAAGACGATCTCAGGCATCCGGGATCACGCCGTCCCGTACAACGGGAAGAGGCGGCCGAGTTCCTCGGCGTCGGCCTTCACCCGGGCCACCGTGGCCTCGTCCCGCGCCGTGAGCGCGGTGTCGATCATGCCGGCAATCCGCCGCATCTCGGTCGTCCCCATCCCTCGTGTTGTGAGCGCCGAGGTGCCGATTCGGATTCCGCTGGTGACGAACGGCGAGGCAGGGTCATCAGGGATGGTGTTCTTGTTGACCGTGATGCCGGCGT
>JANYAG010000318.1 GCA_025361465.1 Gemmatimonadota bacterium | reverse complement strand
CGCGCACGATCGCATCGTGCTGAGCGCGAAGGTGTCGAACGTGCAGGACCTCGTGGACGTCTATCGACTCCTTGCGGGTCAGTGCGACTTCCCGTTGCATGTCGGACTCACCGAGGCAGGCATGGCAATGAAAGGGATGGTGGCGAGCGCTGCCGGTCTCGCGATCCTCCTGCAGGAGGGCATCGGGGACACCATCCGGGTGTCGCTGACGCCGCCACCCGACGGGGATCGGGCCGAGGAAGTCCGCGTGGCGCAGCAAGTCCTCCAGTCACTCGGCCTCCGGCATTTCACCCCCCAGGTCTCGTCGTGCCCTGGCTGTGGCAGGACCACCAGCACCTTTTTCCAGTCGATGGCCGAGGAGATCGAGGGCTACCTCCGCGCCCAGATGCCGGTCTGGGCCGGGAAGTACCCCGGGGTCGCCGAGCTGAAGGTGGCGGTCATGGGATGTGTGGTGAATGGCCCGGGAGAGTCGAAGCACGCCGATATTGGTATTTCGCTCCCAGGCACCTTTGAGGAGCCCGTGGCGCCGGTCTTCATCGACGGGCAGCTGTCCACCACCCTCAGGGGGGAGGGGCTGGTGCCCGAGTTTCTCGGCATCCTCGAGACCTATGTTCAGCGCCGCTATGGGGTTGCTCCGGGTCGGTAACTGCCGGGGGCTCTTGCGCCCCCGGCCCCATGGGCAGAGATTTGGGCATCACCACCGCGTCCTACTCTCGCATCTCCCCGTCAGGAGCTATAGCAATGCGCTTTACCCGACTGTTTTCCGCGATCACGCTAGTCGCGGCGGCGACCGTTCTGGCATCGTGCGGAGAGTCGAGCACGCCGACCACCACAAGCGCCACCGATCCAAGTCTCGCGCTCGGGCCTCGTGAATTCACCCTGACGCCCAGTTCCATCAGTTGGGACCGGGGGACCGTCGGTGCCCCGATCCCGACCGACACCAAGTCGGTGCTGATTGGCGGGGTCATTGCCTTGGCGACCTACCCGTCCTTTGGCACACCCGTGTACACCGGCGGCCAGGGCAACTGGCTCGACTTCGATACCTCGCCAACCTTCCAGATGAGCCCGATGGGATGGCGGGTGGACTTCAAGCTCAAGCCGGTGGCGCAGAACCTACCTGAAGGTTCCTACACCGCCTCAATCCCGGTCACGATTCCGGGGGCGGTCGGCAATCCGAAAATGATCACGGTGTCGTTCGGTTGCCCCGCTCAGCTGGTGGTCAATGGACCGTACCGCGAGGGCGCCCTGACTGACGCCACGCCGAAGTGGAGTCGGAGCAGCACCTTCAACAACAGTGGAAATGCCCCGTTCCAAGACTGGTGCGTCAACGTCCCAGCAGCGACCAGAGTCTACGTGTGGATGCAGGGCGGCTACCCCGGTTGCATCGGTCAGACCATTTACCATTACACCCTCTACGACGCGTACGAATACGTCTTCACCCGGCCCGGCAACGCGTACGTGACGCAGGACGACGATGCCGGGTGCGGCTACGATTCGATTGTGACCATCACGAACGGTGGATCCGGGACGCAGCAGTATGTGGTGCGTGCGACCAACTACTCCGACAGTTACCGCGGCACCTACCGGATCCAGGCCCAGACCACCTACCCGGTCTTCGTCGACTACTACTCCCTGCGCATGCCGGGATCGGCCAAGCCGAAGGCCAACGGCGACGGCGGCCTGTAAGCCCCCTTATCGCTCGACTCTCCCGCGCCCCGGTGCCAGATCGGCACCGGGGCGCGGTGCGTTTGGGCCTGAGCCGGGGCGCGGTACATTTCGATCGTGTTCTCTCCTCCTGATCTCAATCTGCTGCAGGGTTCCAGGCTGGTCACCCTTGGCGAGCTCTTCCTCGCCGGGCTCGCCACGTCGCTGACACCGTGCATCTATCCGATGATCCCGATCACGGCGAGCGTGCTCGGAGCCAGTGGGGCGGGGCGGAGCTCGCGCCGGCGAACCCTGGTCGTGACGCTGGTCTACGTGCTGGGGCTGGCCCTGGTGTACGCGTCGCTGGGGCTCCTCGCGGGTCTCACCGGCTCGCTGTTCGGGACCATTTCCTCCAATCCGTGGGCATACTTCGTCTTCGGGAACCTGCTGCTGGTCGCTTCGCTGGCGATGCTCGACGTCGTTCCCGTGTCCGCACCGCAGCGACTTTTGGCATGGGCGTCACGCCTAGGTGGCACCTCGCCGGGTGGTGCCTTCCTGATGGGGGCGGCATCCGGCGTGGTGGCCGCGCCCTGTGGCGCACCGGCCTTCGCCGCCGTGCTGACATGGGTAGCGACCGGCCAGAGTGCCGTGTGGGGCTTCAGCTACTTGTTCGTCTTTTCACTGGGAATGACCGCGGTGCTGGTGGTCATCGGGCTCGTCGCCGGGACTGCTGCCGCGCTGCCGCGTGCCGGAGTCTGGATGGTCTGGATCAAGCGGGTCAGCGCGGTGTTGATGCTCGGGATGGCGGAGTACTACTTCATCAAGATGGGACGGGTGCTGTGAAACATGGGCTCCTTCTGCTGGCGATGATCGCAGGCGCCGGTCCCGTTCGAGCACAGACTCGGCCACCCGTCGTCGGCGATATTGCCCCAGTGGTGGTGGTCGACGATCTCGACGGCCATCCGGTGCGCGTAGCGGTGGCGCCGGGGAAGCGCGGCGCGGTGATCGAGTTCTGGGCCACCTGGTGCGAAGTCTGTGCGGCGCTGCTGCCGAACGTCGTGGCCGCGCATGCGAAGTATGGTGATCGCGTGGATTTCATCGGCGTCAACGTGACCGTCAACGAGAGCAAGTCGCGTGTCCGGCGCTATCTCGAGCAGCACCATCCGCCGTTCCGTACCGTCTACGATACGGCGGGCGTTTCACAGCGCGCCTTCGGCGCGTTCACGACGTCGTACGTGGTGATCGTCGACGCCAGCGGGCGAATTCGCTATACCGGCAGTGGGTCGACACAGGACTTGACCGCGGCACTGGCAAAGGTGGTCGACAAGTGAAACGCTACCTGTGTGCGGTCATCCTGCTGTGCTGGTCCGGCCGCGCGGTGGCTCAATCAGCGGATAGCGGAGCGCTCCGGATCCGCCTTGGCCTGGTGGAAGGCGTGAAGGTGGGCCGGGAGGCGCCGCAGATCCGGTTGCCGTACGCCACCAGGGATGGCATCGGGCCCGCCGACCAGCCGTTCGATCTTGCCAAGGAACTCGGGCGCGTGGTGGTGCTGGCGTTCTTTCCGGGTGACTTCACGCCGGGATGCGTGGCCGAGTGGCAGGCCTTTCGCGATCGGGCCGCGACCCTGTTCGGTGCTGATGTTGTCGTGGCTGGCGTCTCGGGCGACTCGCTTGCCTCGCACGTGCGATTCGCCGCGGAGTATGAGTTGCCATTCAAGTTCCTGAGCGATTCCAACCTGGTGGTGACGCGTCGCTACGCCTTTGTCGACGGCTCCAGCGGACGGCGGGCGGTGGTGGTGGTTGGCAAGGATGGCCGCGTACGGTACATCGACGCCGGGTTCGCTGCCCTCGATCCGCTGAGTTACGTTCACCTCGGCGCTGCCATCGAGGCCGCCAAGGAGAAATGATGAGCCAAGCCACCGGTCGCCTGGGTACCCGATGGACCGTCCTGCTCGGGGTGTTCGGGGTCTTCCCCGGCGTCGCTCCCCTCAGCGCCCAGAAGGCGACCGAATTCCCATGGTCCATGCAGGACGCAAGGGGCGGCTTCTGCATCTGGTACCTGGTCGATCCGGCCATGGCTCCCAAGCTGGCCGAGAAAGGGATCGTCTTCGCGTCGGCCGGGACCGGGAGTACCCTCCCCAACGCACTGGCCCAGACCATCCGGGACGAGCCGCGATTCACCAGCTGGATCCCGGCGGCCATCTGTGTCTGGTCCTACGGCACCGTCACCATTGGGGACAACAGGCCGATTGTGGCGAACCCCGAGCAGCCCTTGACGCTGGTGGTGCACCTGATCGCCGCTCAGGCCCCCCGCGGGGCAGGGGGCGCCGGATTCCTCCTCCTCCAGCTTGGCAGCGACAGCCGGATCGTCCGGAAC
>JANYAG010000289.1 GCA_025361465.1 Gemmatimonadota bacterium | reverse complement strand
CTCGGCCCGGGCGACATCCTCTTCATCGACGAAATCCACCGCCTGCGTCCGCAGCTCGAGGAGTTCCTCTACTCGGCGATGGAGGATTTTCGGATTGACGTGCGCCTCGGCGACGGACCGCACGGGCAGACGTTGCCGATGAACGTCGAGCGCTTCACCCTGATCGGGGCGACGACCCGATTCGGCCTGCTCACGCCGCCGATGCGGGCGCGCTTCGGCATGGTGGAGCGACTGGCCTTCTATCCGCCCGAAGATCTCGCGGCGATCGTGCGCCGTTCCGCCGGGGTGCTGCACACGATGATCGAGGCCGATGGCGCTGGCGAGATCGCCCGCCGCTCGCGCGGCACGCCGCGGGTGGCCAACCGCCTGCTGCGGCGCGTGCGAGACTACGCCGAGGTGCGCGCCGACGGCCGCATCACCGCCGAGGTGGCGCGCGCCGCACTCGCCCGGTTGAACGTCGATGAGTTCGGGCTCGACGAGATGGACACGCGCATCCTTGCCACCATCATCGAGAAGTTCGGCGGCGGGCCGGTCGGCGTGTCCACGATCGCGGCGGCGGTCAGCGAGGATGCAGCGACGCTCGAGGAAGTCTACGAGCCGTACCTGATGCAGCAGGGCTATCTCGAGCGCACCGCCCGCGGTCGCGTGGCCACCGGGCTCGCCTATCAACGGCTCGGCATGACCGCGCCCAAGCGCGACGTGCAGCCATCGCTCCTCGATGACTGAGGCCCGCAGCACACCACCGCCCTGGGCCACGTCAGATTTCGATTACCCACTCCCCGAAGCGCTGATTGCACAGACGCCGACCGCCGAACGCGGCGCGTCGCGAATGCTGATCGTTGATCGCGCGTCGATTGCGTCGCCGCTGCGCGACGGAGTGTTTGCGGAGCTCCTCGACCTGATTCCCCCCGGTGACCTGGTGGTGGTGAATTCCACCCGGGTGCGTCACGCGCGGCTGCATGGCACGCGGCCCTCGGGCGGACCGGCCGAGGTGCTGCTGATCCACCCCGCGCCCGACGACACGTGGATCGCGATGGGCTCGCCCGGCAGTGCGATGAAGCCTGGCAAGCGGATCACCCTATCCGCCGACGCGGCGATCGAAACGCTCGCCATCAACGCCGACGGCACGCGCCGGGTACGCTTCGTCGGGATGCCCGCGACGGACGCGATCGCACGCTTCGGCCAGTTGCCGCTGCCGCCCTACATTGCGCGGGAGCCGACCGCCGACGACGAGTCGCGCTACCAGACGGTGTACGCCGATCGCGAAGGGAGCGTCGCCGCCCCGACCGCTGGCCTGCATTTCACCACTGCGCTGCTCACGGCGCTGAAGGCGCGCGGCGTGGCGGTCGCCACCCTCGACCTCGAGGTCGGTCCCGGTACCTTTCGGCCGGTGGAAGGCGAGGACATCACCGCGCACCCGATGCATGCCGAGCAGTACGAGATTCCGGAAACGACGGCAGGAGCGATCGCGGCGTGTCGAGCGCGGGGTGGGCGCGTCTGGGCAGTCGGCACCACGGTGGTGCGGGCCCTGGAGAGCGCGGCCAACGACGACGGCACCGTGCGTGCCGGCGCCAGCGAAACCCGATTGCTGATTGCCCCCGGCTTCCGCTTTCGCGTGGTGGACCGGTTGCTGACCAACTTTCACCTGCCGCGGTCCACGCTGCTGATGCTCGTGGCGGGCTTTGCAGGTCATGACCTGATGATGACCGCCTACCGTCATGCTGTCGCGGCAGGATACCGGTGCTACAGTTACGGCGACGCCATGCTGATCTGCTGATGTTCGACTTCACGCTGGACGGTACCCAGGATACCGCACGGGCCGGCACACTGGTGCTCCCCCATGGCACGGTGCAGACACCGTGCTTCATGCCGGTGGGGACGCGCGGCGCGGTGCGCGGCCTCCATCCCGAGGAGGTCCGGCGCGCTGGTGCGCAAATCATCCTCGGCAACACCTATCACCTGCACCTCCGCCCCGGCGAGGACGTGGTGGCGGCCCTGGGCGGGCTGCACCGCTTCACCACCTGGGACAAGCCGATGCTCACCGACTCGGGCGGCTTCCAGGTCTTCTCGCTCACCGCGTTGCGCAAGCTCGACGAAGACGGGGTCGAGTTCGCGTCGCACATCGACGGGTCGCTGCGGCGGCTGACGCCAGAGAAGGCGATGGCGATCCAGTGGGATCTTGGCGCCGACGTGGCGATGGCGTTCGACCACCTGCCGCCGGGCCAGTCGACGCACGACGTGGCGCGCGACGCGATGGACCGCACCCTGCGCTGGCTGGAGCGCTCGCGCCACCGGCACGAGGAACTTGCGGCGGGGACGCCCGGCCGCCAGACGCTCTGGCCGATCGTGCAGGGCGGCAGCTGGCCCGACCTGCGGCGCGATTCCCTGGCCGGACTGCTGGCGAGCGGCGACTGGACCGGGGTGGCGATCGGTGGCCTGTCGGTGGGCGAATCCAAAGCGGTGATGTATGGGGTGCTGGAGGAGCTCGAGCCCGCGCTGCCGCGGGATCGGCCGCGTTATCTTATGGGCGTCGGCTTTCCCGAGGATATCGTCGAGGGAATTGCGCGGGGTGTCGACCTGTTCGATTGCGTCGCGGCCACCCGCAACGGCCGGCATGGCAGCGCCTGGACGGCCGACGGACGGGTCAACGTCCGGGGCGTGGCACTCCGGCTCGAGGACGCGCCACTCGACGCCGGTTGCGATTGCGAGGCGTGTGCCCGGTTCTCCCGGGGCTACATCCGGCACCTCTTCTTCGCCGAGGAGCATCTCGGCCCGCGACTGGTGTCGATTCACAATCTCCGCTTCCTGATCCGCCTCGCCGACGAGGCACGGAAGCACGTTCTTGACGGCACCTTTGCCGCGTGGGCCAGCGAGTGGCGGCGGCGATACTTCGCGAGAGGCACCACCGCATGAATCAGAGCTTTGTCCTTGTCATCCAGCTGCTCGCCATCGGCGCGATCTTCTACTTCCTGATCATCCGACCGCAGAGCGCCGCCCGCAAGAAGGCGGAGCTGATGCTCAGCGCCATCAAGAAGGGCGACACGGTGGTGACCGCTGGCGGCATCGTCGGCAAGGTGAAGGACGTCAAGGACACGCTCCTCACCATCGAGAGCGGGACGAGTTCGCTCGTGGTTGAGCGCGCCCGGATCGTGCGCGTTGGCGACCTGTCGGCGCCCGGCCAAGCCAGCTGATGGCGGTTCGCGACGTTCATGTCCTCGGCTCGCCGGTGCTCCGGCAGCGCGCCGAAGAGGTGAGCGGCGTCGACGACGCCCTGCGCACCCTCATTGACGACATGTTCGACACGATGGCGGCCTTCTCCGGCGTCGGGCTCGCCGCCAACCAGGTCGGCATCGCCCGGCGGGTCGCGGTGGTGAATGCCGAAGGCCAGACGATCACCATGATCAATCCGCGCATCGTGGAAGCCGACGGTCGCGACGTCAAGGAAGAAGGGTGTCTCTCGATTCCTGAAGTCTACGGCGAGGTCACCCGCCCCGAGCGCGTCGTGCTCGAAGCCCTCGACGAAGACGGCGCGCCCTATCGCCTCGACGCCGGCGGGCTGGTGGCGCGCGCCATCCAGCATGAGATCGACCATCTCGATGGCATCCTGTTCATTGATCACTTGAGCCCGATGAAGCGGCAGCTCCTCGTCTCCCGGTGGAAGAAGGAACACAAGGGCGAGGCACTCACCCGCACACCGACGCCCGAGGAGACCGAAGAGGACGAGTGATGCGCGTCCTCTTCTTCGGGACGCCCGCGTTTGCGGTCCCCAGCCTCGAAGCCCTCCTCGCTGCCGATATCCACGTCGCCGCGGTGGTCACCCAGCCCGACCGGGTCGCCGCGCGCTCGCACTCCACGCTGGTCGCGCCGCCCGTCAAGCAATGCGCCCTCGCCGCCGGCATCCGCGTCCTGCAACCGGAGCGCCCGCGGGGTGATGACTTTCTTGCCGAGGTTCGCGCCCTCGCGCCGGACCTGGGTGTGGTCGTGGCGTACGGTCACCTGCTCCGTCCCGAGTTGCTCGCCATGCCACGGCTCGGCATGGTCAACGTCCATGCCTCGCTGCTGCCGCGCTGGCGCGGCGCCGCGCCGATCCAGTGGGCGCTCCTGGCGAATGACCCCGAGACCGGTGTGTCGATCATGCGCGTCGAAGCGGGACTCGATACCGGTGCCGTCTGGCACCGCGCCGTCACGTCGATCGGCGACGGCGACACCGTGCAGACCCTGACCGATCGCCTCGCGCGGCTGGGCGCCGGCGCGCTGGTCGATGCACTGCCGCGCATTACGCGCGGTGACCAACCCCTGCCGCAGGACGAAGCCGGCGCCACCCTCGCGCCAAAGGTCGACCGCGCGCTGGCACACATCCGCTGGGATGAATCCGCTGCGGCCGTGGTCGGTCGCATCCGCGCGATGGACCCGGTGCCCGGTGCGTGGACCACATGCGCGGGACAGGACGTGAAGCTCTTCGGTGCCCGCGTGGTCGCGAGCGGTGCGGCTACGGCGGGGACGATGATCGCGACGGAGGCCGAGCTGGTGATCGCATGCGACACGTCCGCCATCGCCGTCCGCGAGGTGCAGCCCGCCGGGAAGCGCCGGATGCCGGCGGCGGAGTGGCTGCGCGGTGCCCCACTCCAACCCGGGGCGCGCTTCACATGAGGCCGCTACCCCGGCTGCTCGCTTTCACCGATGACCGGATCGCCACATTGGACGATCTCGGCCGTCGATCGGCCGCCATTGCGGCCGTGGGATCGGCCGCGGCGCTGGTCGCCCGACGCCCTGCCGGCTCGACCGAGGAACTCGTCCAACTGGCCGAGCGCCTGGTGCGCATTACCCAGCCCCTGATGGCGAGCGTGCTGGTGACCGGCCGGGCCGATGTCGCCCTCGCGATCGCCGCACAGGGCGTGGTCCTGCGCGAGGGAGATCTCCCGGTGCCCGACGTCAGGGAATTGACGCGCGGCCGCCTCTGGTGTTTTCGCTCGGTACATTCGGAGATCGAAGCCGACGCCGCGATGGCCGCCGGGGCCGACGCCCTGGTGGTCGGGACCATCTGGCATTCAGCCACACACCCTGAACGGACACCGAGCGGGGTCGAGATGCTGGCGCGCGTCGCCGCACGGGGGCTGCCATGTTTCGCCATCGGCGGCGTCACGCCCGCGCGGGCCCGCGAAGCGCGCGACGCCGGCGCGTGGGGCGTCGCGGCCATCCGGGCGCTGTGGGACGACAGCGATCCGTACGGCGCCGCGCATGCGCTCATCGAACCCTGGGTCGAGCAATGAGGACGAGATGCAGCTGGTGATCAACGGTGAGCACCGCGCCATCGAACAGGCCGCGACGGTCGAGCAACTGTTGGCCGAGCTCGGCCTCGATGCGCGCGCCGTGGTGGTCGAACTCAATCGCGTCATCATCCGGCGCCCTGCCCTGGCGAGCACTCCGCTTGCCGAAGGCGACAGCGTCGAGATCGTACACTTTGTCGGGGGTGGGTGAATGTTGGAGATCGCTGGCAGGACATTCCGCTCCCGACTGATGGTGGGCACCGGCAAGTATCGCAGCAACGACGAGATGGTCCGTGCCCTCGACGCGTCGGGCGCCGACATCGTCACGGTGGCGGTGCGGCGGGTCAACCTCGATCGCACGGATGCGACGGGCATCCTGCATCATCTCGCCCTCGACCGCTACTTCCTCCTCGCCAACACGGCCGGCTGCTACTCGGCCGATGAAGCGATTCGCTACGCGCGACTGGGACGCGAGGCCGGCTTCAACGATTTCGTGAAGCTCGAGGTGATCGGCGACAAGGACACCCTGCTCCCCGACACGGCCGGCCTGCTCGAAGCGACGGCCGTGCTGGTGAAGGAAGGCTTCAAGGTGCTCGCCTACACCAACGATGACCTGATCACGGCGTTGCGGCTCCAGGATGCCGGCGCCGCGGCGGTCATGCCGCTCGCGTCTCCAATCGGCTCGGGACTCGGCCTCCTCAATCCCTACTACATCCGCACCATCAAGAGCCGGCTGACCGTGCCGGTGATCGTTGATGCCGGGGTCGGCACCGCGTCCGACGCCTGCCTGGTGATGGAACAGGGCGTGGACGGCATCCTGATGAACACCGCGCTCGCCGAGGCGCGCGATCCGGTCGAGATGGCGACGGCGATGCGCCTCGCCGTCGACGCCGGTCGCCGGGCCTGGTACGCCGGACGGATGCCGAAGCGCGAGATCGCGGTGCCCTCGTCGCCCACCGACGGGATGCTGCGCTGACCGCTTCCGGCCTGGCCTCCCGACGGGGCGCCCTCACCATTCTCGAGGCCGTTCGCGGCGGGACACCCTTTGATGCGGCGCTCGATCGTGGCCTGGGCGACCTCCCCGATTCGGACCGGCGCCTCGCGCACGAACTCGCCGCCGGCGTGCTGCGGCATTCCCAGGCGCTCGACGGGCTGATCGGCCGGCACGTCACGCGCGGTATCGGCTCCGTTGCGCCGGAATTGCTCGACGTCCTCCGCATCGCGGCCTACCAGTTGTACCTGCTCGAGCGGATCCCGGCCCATGCTGCGGTCACCACCAGCGTTTCGCTGGCGCGCGAACGAATCGGCGACCACGTGGCCGGCTTCACCAACGCGGTGCTTCGCAAGCTCGCGGCGGCGCGCGCCACCACGCCGGACGAACCGCTGCACCTCTTCCTGGCCTCACACCCGAACTGGCTGGTGGACCGCTGGATCGCGCGATTCGGCGAAGCAGACACCCGGGAGCTGCTCGAGTGGAACAACGGGCATCCGCCGCTGGTGATCCAGCCCGCCAGATGTTCGACCGGTGACTTGGAGCGACAGTTTGCCGCAGCCGGCATTCGCTGTTTCGCGGCACCGTTCGGTGCTGGCCTGGTGGTCGAAAGCTCCCGCCCCGAACTGCTCCCCGGGTTCGCCGAAGGCGCCTTCTTCGTCCAGGATCCTGCCCAGGCGCTGGTGGTGCGCTTTGCCGGCTTCCCTCCCGGGGCCACGGTGTACGACGCCTGCGCTGCCCCGGGCGGCAAGGCACTGGCCCTCGGGCGCCGGGCACGGGTCGTGGTTGCCGCGGACGCGTCGCGGCGTCGCGTGGACCGCTTGGTCGAGAACCTCAATCGCGCCGGCTCGGGACGGGAATTCGTCGTGGTGGCCAACGCCGCCCATCCCCCGGTTCGCGCGGTGGCCGCGTGCTTCCTTGACGCCCCCTGCCTCGGCACCGGGACGTTCGCCCGCCACCCCGATGCCCGGCTGCGCGTGCTCCCGGCCGCGCTCGCCCGACTCGCCACCGAGCAGGCCCTGCTCCTCGATGCCGCGGCTAAAGTAGTCGCCAAAGGGGGCGTGCTATGTTACGCGACCTGTTCACTCGAACCCGAGGAAAACGAGCTGCAAGTGACGACGTTTCTGGCGCGGCATCGCAACTTCCGGCGCGAACCCCCGGCGGGATTTCCCGCCGAATTGCTCAGCACGGTGGGCGACCTCGCCACCTTGCCCCAGCGCGATGGGATCGACGGGGCCTTCGCCGCCCGGCGGGTCCGCGCCGGATGAGCCCCGCAAAGTCAGATGCCCAGGTGCGCCGACGCCGACTGGTGATTGCCGTCATCATCGTGGC
>JANYAG010000283.1 GCA_025361465.1 Gemmatimonadota bacterium | reverse complement strand
CCGCCGGCAGGTGCTCGGCGGTGGCGAAGAGCTCGGGGCAGGCGCGGTGCAGCAGCGCCCGCGTGGTGGCGTACCTGCGCCCTGGCCCGGACCCGCCGATGCGGACGAGCGCGATGCATCCCGGGTGGCCCTTCCGCCCGTGCTGCACCGCCAGGAGCCGCCGCTTCAGGCGGAGAGCTCCGCGCCGATCGGTCCAGCCGATCAGGGCTGCCGCCTGCCGCATCGTGAGCCACGCCCGGGGCTGGCGGCTCAAGGCGTCACCTCGCGGGCGACGTCGGCGAAGATGGCGGAGCGCCGGGTCCGCTTGGGCGCGGCGTCCTGGTAGGCCCGCTGGGCGTCCTCCACGCGACGCTCGGCGAGCTTTCGGATCCGGGAGATTTCCGCCTTGGCGTGCTGCCGGTCGGCCTTCGCCGTCGACGCTTGCATCAGGATGGCGACGGTGGCCTCCCGCTCGGCGATCCGCGCCACGACCCCGGCCGCGGCTCGGAAGGTCTGCTGGAGGGGCGAGAGCGTCGGATCCGCGGCCATCCGCCTCGCGTTCCACTTGCTCGGCGAGTAGTGCGCGGCAAGGATCCGCGCGGACTCGGGGACCTTGGCGAGCACCTCGCGGATGCGCGCGGCTCGGTCGCTTGGGGTGTCGCGGCCCATCCTCGCCTTCGTCGGCTGCGCGATGGTACCGCCGTCAGGGATGCCGCTCAGGGCCAGATTCGCGAGCGCGTCGAAGCTGCTTCCGCACCCGGTGAGCGCGTCGAGGTCGTTGAAAAAAAAGGTGAGGTCGTGGTCGTGGAAGAAACGGAACGGCCTGTCCATGTCGCTGCCTCTCTGGCGGGGCCAGCCCGCTCTGTGGTATCGGTGGGGCGCGGTGACGTGGTGACGGTCCGAAGCGGCGCGGTTTCCTGGCGGGAGGCGCGCCGTTTTACTTGGCGCACTTCACCGGATCGATCCACCGGTCGCAGGCGTAGCACCCGCGCTGCGGAAGGAACGTGGGTCCGCCGCTGGTCGACACGAAGTGCCTCTCGGCGCCGGGCGCGCAGATGCACCCAAACCCGGACGGCACATCTTCGAGCGCTCGCTTCGCCCTGTCGTACCAGGCCCGGTCGACTGTCACCGTGTCGCTCGGCTCCAACCCGAACAACCTTGCGAACGCGCTCACCCCATCACCTGCTCACTTCCGCAACGCTGGGCCAACGCCACCGCGATGCGTTCCAGCGCGCTCACAGCTCGTTCCGTCATTCTGCTCCTGCCGAGGATCGGGGCGGCCTGGGTCATCGTGAGGTAGCCGCTCACCCGATCTTCTCCGGTCGCCCTGGTCCGGCGGGCGGCGGGCAGCGCATGACGAGCGGCTCTATCTGCGGAGCCGGTGGCGCGCGCCTCAGCGGGCGGGATGGCTCTAGCCTCTCTAACGATATCGTCAATGTGCTTCATTCGAACTCCTTTGGCCGTGTGCTCGTTCGCTCTGTTCACTCCAGGACATCCACCTTCCGCTTATCGCTCCGAAAGTGCCCCACGGCGTCATTCGCCACGTCGATCGCCTGTTCGACGCGCTCCGTTTCGGTCATCGCCGAGTGCAGGCCCTCCCCGGGAACGCGCGTCGCAGCGCTGCCACCAACTCGCCCGGCTCCTGCACGGCGTTGCTCGGCCCCGCCAGCAACCAAGCCTCCCACGTGCCGAAGGCCAGCGCGGCGATCTCGTCGCGCTCCTCGGCGGTGAAGGGCTGTTCGTTTCCGAAGCAGGCGTGCTCGGTGTGGATCACGTCGTCATAGCCGCCGTACACCGTGAGGGGCTCGCTCGGGTCGCACGACAGCAGCCCGGCGTTCAGGTGCAGGACTCGGCCGCTCTTCAATTTGGTTTCCATGCTCCTCCTTGGTGCGCTCATTCTGCCTCGCTCGGTACCACTCGAGCAAGTGCTGGTCGTGGCCGGACAGGGGCTTGCCCCGCCGCGCGAGGTCCTGCGTGAACGTTTGGATCATGGTCGTCATCGCTGCCTTTCCGAGCCCGGCCCGCGGGCTCCTGTCGTCGACCTGTTCGCTATCACCCTGTCGCCTTGGCTGGCGAACTCGTACCCCATGTCGATGTG
>JANYAG010000253.1 GCA_025361465.1 Gemmatimonadota bacterium | reverse complement strand
CAGTGTGACCCAGACACCTGAAGTTCCTGCGACGGTCCGGCCGCTCGATTATCTCCTGGCGGCCCTGGTCATCAGTGCCGTTGCGATGGGCTGCCTTGGCTTCCGCGACCACCTCGCCGCGATCGACGTCGCCATGCTGTTCCTCCTCGGCGTCGTGGTGGTGGCTTCCCGACTGCCACGCGGGCCGGCGCTGCTGGCATCACTGTTGAGCATCGCCTGGTTCGATTTTCTCTTTGTTCCGCCGTACTACACCTTCAGTGTCCATGACACCGCCTACCTGCTCACGTTCGCGATGATGCTGGTCGTCGCGCTGACGATGAGCGGACTGACGGCACGAGTGCGCGAGCAGGCCGCCGTCGCCACCATGCGCGAGCGACGGATGGCGGCGCTGTACGCCATGAACCGCGAGCTGGCGGCCGCCACCGATCGTGAGACCGTTGCGGCAATCGTCGCCAGCCATGTTGGACGCGCGGTCGGAGGCGTCGCCTCGGTCGTGCTCGGCGAAGGGGCGAGCGCCATCGACGCTTGGGACGATGACGCCCTGACCATCCCGCTGCAATCGCCGCTGCAGCGATTTGGCCTCATCAGCGTGCGGGAGGCGGAGATCCGCCATCCCCTGACCGAAAATGCCCGGCACCTGCTTGAGTTGCTCGCTGATCAGGCCGGCCGGACCCTCGAACGGATCGCACTGGCCGAGCGGAATGAAGCCTCTCGAGTGGAAATCGAGGCTGAGCGACTCCGCACCGCCCTGCTGAGTTCGCTGTCACACGATCTGCGCACCCCGCTCGGGACCATCGAGGGCGCCGGGACGACCCTGGTCGAGGATGCCGACACGCTCTCGACCGGAGCACGCCGCGACTTGGCCGAGACGATCGTCGAGGAGGTGCGCCGCATGGCGAGGCTGGTCTCGAATCTGCTCGACATGATGCGCCTGGAGACCGGCACCCTGGCGGTGCACCGTTCCTGGCAGCCGATCGACGAAGCGCTCGGCGTGGCGCTCATCCGATTGGACGACCGGCTGCGCGAGCATCCAGTGGATATCCACGTACCGATCGACCTTCCACTGGTGTGCGTCGATGACGTGCTCCTTGAACAGGTATTTCTGAACCTCCTCGACAACGCGACCAAGTACACCGGTCCGGGAACTCCAATTTCGATCAAGGCGTGGCTGGAGGACTTCCAGGTCGTCGTCGAAGTCGCGGATCGAGGTCCTGGGATTCCTCCGGGAGAGGAGGCCGCGGTGTTCCGGAAGTTCCATCGTGCGCCCGCGGGAGAAGATCGCCCGGCACCCGCCGGCTCCGGACTCGGGCTGACGATTTGTGATGGTATCGTCAAGGCACACGGTGGCCGGATCTGGGCCGCACGACGCGAGGGGGGTGGGGTGGCCTTCCGCTTCACCTTGCCACTTGAGTCCGGCCCGCCCCCGGTGCCGGTTCCAGACGCGGACTCCCCTGTCGGTGGCCACTGATCATGGCGACGCCAGCCCCCGTCGTCCTGGTAATCGAGGATGATCCGCAAATGCGGCGGGTGCTCGTTGCGGCACTCCACAATCACGGCTATCACGTGGTCGAATCCGGCACGGCGCGGGAGGGACTTGCCCAGGCGACGGGGCGGAATCCGGACGTCATCCTGCTCGACCTTGGATTGCCGGATGGTGACGGGCTGGACCTGACGCGCAAGCTCCGACCGAAGACCCGCGTGCCGATCATCGTCATTTCGGCGCGGGGCCAGGAACGGGACAAGCTTGCCGCGTTCGATCTCGGGGCCGACGACTACCTCACCAAGCCGTTCAGCCTGAACGAGCTGCTGGCGCGGATCCGGGTCGCGCTGCGCCACGCCATGGCACCGCTCGGTGCCGAGGACGCGGTGTTCACAGTCGGTGACGTGCGCGTCGATCTTGGCCTGCGACGGGTGTTTCGCGGCACGGAGGAGGTCCACCTCACGCCGACGGAATACAAGCTGTTGGCGACGCTGGTTCGCCAGGCCGGGCGTGTCTTCACTCACCGGCAATTGCTCGAGACCGTTTGGGGAGCCGGCCAGATCGAGCAGACCCACTACCTGCGTGTGTATATGGCGCAACTGCGGCACAAGCTCGAGCCGGATCCCGCCCGGCCGCGCCTGCTCGTCACCGAACCGGGAGTGGGGTACCGGCTGCGCGACGAGTAGGGTCGCGCTGACTATCGCCCGAGTACCTCGACCTTCCCGATCCGGTCGCCTTCGAGGATCCCGGTGGCGACCTTCAGCCCCGAGATGATCTTCCCGAACACCGTGTACTCGTGATCGAGCAATGGGTTGTCCGCCACGTTGATGAACCACTGCGCGTCGCCGGTGTCACGCCCACGCGAGGAAATTCCCAGCGTTCCGAGGGCGTGGGTCTGAAGGGCGACTTCATCGCGCATGAAGGTGGCGTCGCCGACATACTCCGAGGCGTCAGGCCCGCCGCCCTGCACCACGAAGTTCGGCTCGACGCGCTGGAAGAGATGCCCGTCGTAGTAGTGGGCCCTCGCCAGTGCCACGATGCGCGCAACGGTGGCCGGTGCCTCGTCGGCATAGAGCTGGATGGTGAAGACCCCTCCCCCGCTCGAAGGGGCCATCGTCACCCGCAAGCGCAGTCCGCGCGAGAGATAGGTCTGCGCGAGAGGCGCTTCCTTGATCGGCAGCGGTACCGGGCGTGCGCTCGCCGTGGACCCTGACCAGCGCGACAGCATGGTGGCGACCGTGCTCGCGACCAGTGTGTCGAAGTCGGCGAGATAGGGTTGCAGGCGCGGTGCGGTGGCGCTCGACCCCGCTTCGTTGATGCACTTGAGCAAGGCGAGGCGAGGATCGCGGGCGTTTTCGGCCTTCAAAGCGCTGAGGCGGTCAAAGGCGTTGAGTACGGCCGGAAGTGTCCGGGGGTTGGTCGAGCCCGCCAACGCGGTCGCCGCGGCCAGCACCACCTGGTACCCCGGCGAGGAGAGCGCGGCGATGTAGCTGGTGTCGGCATCGTGCCGGCGGGTCTTGGCGAGTCCGACGATGGCTGCTTCCCGAACGTTGTGGTCGCTGTCGACTGAAAGGCGCAGCAATATCGGGAGGTCGCGGGCGTCGGCGGCTGCGGCGGCAGCCGCCAGACGCTGTGGCCAGGCAGCGGACGCAGCGTAGCGCACGAGGAACGGGGCGGCCCGCGCAGAGTCCACTCGGGCGAGTGCCCGCAGTGCATGGGCGCCCGCCTGCCAGCGATGATCCACTGGCCCCCCGAAGGTCGGCAGCGAGCCGTCGAGTACCTGCGTCAGTGCGGTGCCCACGGCCGCGGGATCCGCGCACGGCGAAGCGAGCGCGTCGATCGCCGTCAGGGAGACATAGGGATCACGATCGACGATCGCGCCGACGATCAGCGCGCACGGCGGCCGCTGGCTCCCGACGCGTGCCGCGGCGATCGCCTCAATCCGCACCATGGAGCTTGCATCGCTCAGCGCTCGCTGCACCAGCTGCAGCCTGCTCCCAGGGGAGAGGCGCCCGACACCCGTGAGGGCAAGGCGGCGGACCTGTGGGTCGCGATCGGCGCTCGCCGCAACGATGGTGGCGCTGTCGAGTGACCCTGCGCCATTCAGGGTCAGGGTCGCGAGTCGACGGACGTCGGCGGCCTTCGATGCGACGACCGCGGCCGCGAGCGTGCGGATCGTGCGCGGCGAGAGGCCGAATCCGAGGCGACGGCGAGCAGTCAGGGTGTAGAATGCGTGCACCATGGGGTAGGTCAGGTCGCTGCCAGCGCGGTCGAGCACCGCCGTCTCGATGGCCCGCACGGTCGTGCTGTCGGCGACCGGCAACCGGCCGAGCGCCTCGGCCAGGGCGCCGGCCACGTCGACGTCGCGCTCCGTCCGAAGTGTGGCAAGCAACACGGCTTGCGCTCGCGCGACCGAGAGCTGAGTGGAGTCCGTGACAACCGCACCCGGGCGGACGCGCCTCAGCGATTGGGCGATCCCGTTCGCGGCCTCGACGCGCACGACTGGAACCGGATCGCTCAGCAGGTCGAGCAGCTTCAGCCCCAGTTCGGGCCGTTGCAGTCGTCCGATGCCGCGCGCGGCCACGCGGCGAAGTCGTGCGTCGCTTGAGTGCAAATTGTCGAGCAGCGGCATGATACCGGGACTCCCGGTGCCCCGCGCATCCTCGGCCAACAGCACTTGCTGCAGGCGAACGACGTCGACCGTTGCCGGATGCTGCGCTGCGGAGTGGGCCGCGCCAGCGAGGAACAGGGTGGTAAGGAGGGCGAAACGGTGACTTGAGATGAACATGGCGGGGCGGTCCGGGTCCGGGAGGGAAGAGTCCGCTGAAACATACGCCGAAATGGGCTGTCAGGGATTACCCTACATAGGGGACTCGACCTTAAGGGATTATCGAGTTTCGCCATGGACGTCGGTTCGCCCGGCTCCCTGATGCTGCAACCCGCTGGCGAACCGGCCTTCCGCGCGAATCACCCGGCCGGGGACACCCGGCGCTGGGGTTCTCGATCGCCATGAAATGGGCATTTGCCTGAGTCAGACGCTAACTTACCCGAGACAAACAAGAGGCCTCGGCATCCCGCCAGGTCTGGCAGGAGTCCTTGCCGTGAAAGGCGAGCTGATGACCGAGATGGCACTGCCGACGTGGGAACTTCCACTGATCATCCAGGGCGGCATGGGGATCGCAGTTTCCGACTGGCGATTGGCCCGGGCGGTGTCGTCGCGCGGCCAGCTTGGAGTCGTGTCGGGGACATGTATCGATTCGGTCCTCGTGCGCCGGCTTCAGGATGGTGATCTAGGTGGGCATATCCGCCGTGCGATGGCGGCCTTCCCGATCCCCGGCATCGCCGAGGATGCGCTGAAGCGCTTCTTCCGTCCGGGCGGTCGCGAGCCGGGCACGCCGTACGACCTGTTGCCGATGTATCGCCAGGTGGTCAGCAAGGCGCGCGAGGCGATCACCATGATGGCGTCCTTTGTCGAGGTCTACCTCGCCAAGGAGGGGCATGGCGGCAAGGTCGGGATCAACCTGCTGACAAAGGTCCAGCGCCCCAACATGGCCGTGCTCTACGGTGCGCTGCTCGCGGGTGTCGATGTGGTGCTGATGGGGGCGGGCATTCCGCGCGAAATTCCGGCGGTACTGCGAAACCTGGCCGAACACCAGCCGGCGTCGATCCGTTTCGAGGTGCTCGAACTGGCCCCTGACACGGTGGAGCACATCGTCTTCGATCCGACCCAGTACTACGACACTCCCCCGGCCGCATTGCCCGTCCCCAAATTCCTGCCGATCATCGCCAGCAACTCGCTGGCCACCATGCTGGCGCGAAAGGCCGTCGGCATCGACGGCTTCATCGTGGAAGGCCCCACGGCCGGCGGGCACAACGCCCCGCCGCGCGGGGTGGCCACGTTCAACGAGCGTGGCGAGCCCATCTACGGTGAACGCGACGTGGTGGATCTGGCCAAGCTGGCCGAGCTGGGCGTCCCGTTCTGGCTGGCTGGCGGCCTTGGCTCGCCCGAGCGTCTGCGTGAAGCCCGCCGCGATGGTGCGGCGGGTATTCAGGTCGGCACCCTCTTCGCCTACTGTGACGAAGCGGGTTTCCTTCCGAACGTCAAGCGGGAAGTGCTGGAGAGTGCCAACCGGCATGGGGTGGATGTCATCACCGACCCATTGGCCTCACCGACCGGGTATCCGTTCAAGGTGGTGACCTGGAAGAGCACCAAGGACGCTGCTCCCGAGCGCGAACGTCTCTGCGACCTCGGGTATCTCCGGACGGCCTACCGCGATCCGCGAACCAATCGCGTCAACTATCGTTGTCCGAGCGAACCGGTCGACGCGTTCCTGAAGAAGGGTGGGACGCTCGAAGAGACCGTCGGCCGTCAGTGCCTCTGCAATGCGCTGTTCGCCAATATCGGTCTGGCCCAGTCGCATGAGGATGGCACCGTCGAGCCGCCGTTGCTCACCAGCGGGGACGACCTGAAGAACATCGCCACCTTCCTCAAGGGCCGCAGCAGTTACACCGCTGGCGACGTGCTCGACTACCTGCTCAGCGAGCCGGTCGCGTCCTGAGGCTGTCCCCGCGCCCGCCGGCGCGGGGAGGGGCCATGTTCATGAAGATCCGGTTGCGTCCTCCCTGCGAGTCAAGCCTGCCATCCTGACATTGCCCATCGAATCCGGGGCTCCCGCGTCGTGAGAGACGACAGAGGAGGACACTCCCTTGGCCCATGGCCCAGTTGAACGTCAAGACGTCGTCCTTCAGCTTGATGTCGCCCATGCCATAGTCGGGGTTGTTCGGCGAGCGCAGCACGATGGTCAGGTTCTTTCCCTTCTGCTCGATAAGGAATGTGACCCGGAGGCTGTCCTCGTCAGGCTGGAGCACCCAGCCGCGCCACAGCCCGCTGACCATCGTGGCCGACGCGGGGAGTTGTGCTGCCACAGTGCTCCCGAGCAGCAGGGTGAGGGCGAACACCAGAGGGACGGCGCGGTTTCTAATCGTCATCCTGTTGTCTCCGGGCCTTCTTGATGGCCCCTCTGCGCCGCTTGTCGTCCAGGCGCGCACGCTTGGCGGCCTTGCCCGGCTTGGTGGGCTTCCTGGTCTTGGGCACCGTCAGCGCCCGGGCGACGATCTCGCGGAAGCGTTCGAGCACTGCTTCGCGATTGCGCAGCTGACTCCGTGCGTCCTGGGCCACCAATCGCAGCTGACCGGTGGTATCCAGTCTCGTTGCCAGACGTTTCAGCAACCAGGCCCGCGTGTCGTCGGGAACGGAGAGCGAACCGGCGACATCCCATGTCAATTCGATCCGGGTCGACGACGTGTTGACATGCTGGCCGCCGGGTCCGCTGCTGCGGCTCGCGCGGAACACCAGCTCGTCGCGCGGGATGCGCAGCGCAGGCGTCACCTCGATCCAGTCGTCGTCAGCCATCCCTCGACGCTAATCGCCTCCCGGCAGGGGCGATAGAGGCGACCCCTCGTTACGTTTGGATCGATGCGCTGCCTTGGCCGACTGGTGTGGGGAATCGTGCTGCTCCTGCTGCTTGCCGCAGGGTGGCTTTACCGCGACGAGGTGACGCGCTGGGCTCGACTGCGCCTGAACCCCCAGGCGGAAGCGCGCCGGGTGGGTCGACCCTCCGAGCCGGCATTGGCCTCGGCGATGCGCAAGGCCGATTCATTGCTTCGGTTCCAGCCGGATTCCGTGCTCCTGACGCCGGACGAGCTGGCCGCCCTCGTGGCCTCCGGTGCACGGTTCCTTCCTGCCGGGGCGCTCGATTCGGTTTCGGTGGAGCTTGGCAACCGGACCATCCGGGTGCGCACGCTCGTGCGCACCAGCCGTCTTCCCAAACGATTGCTGGGTGTCATCCCGGTCACTCCCGATTCGCTCGAGGAAGTGATCGCCACCGGTGCCCTCACGCCGGTGCGCGCCGGCGTGGCGGAGCTTGCCCTGACGAAGGTTCTGGTTCGCGGACTGCCGGTGCCGAGTGAGATGGTGTCGCGCATGATCGGCCGACTCACCGGTCGGGCGGACGATGGGCGCCTGGAGATCCTGCTGCCGCAGAGCATCAGTGGCTTTCGGGTCCGGCCAACCGGGGTGACGATCTATCGCAGCGGAGGCCGCCAGTGAAAGGGCGGATCCTGGTGGTCGACGACGAGCGCTCGATTCGGGACATCCTGGCGCAAGTGCTTGGCTACGAGGGCTATGATGTGGTCGCTGCCGGGTCGGGCGGCGAAGCGCTCTCGGCATTCCGACTGCGTCCGTTTGACTTGGTGCTGCTCGACGTGAAGATGCAGGGCATCGATGGCCTGGAGACGCTGCAGCAGTTGCGGCAGCAGGACTCGGATGTCCGCGTGGTGATGATCTCGGGCCACGGGACGATTGCCACCGCGGTCCAGTCGGTGAAGAACGGGGCCTTCGACTTTCTCGAAAAGCCGCTCGATTCCGACCGTCTCCTGGTGACCGTCGAGCGGGCGCTCGACCACCGGCGCCTCGCCGGTGAGAACGCCCGGCTGCGCGAAGGCCTGGCCCGGGCCACCGATGCGCGCTTCGCCATGGTTGGCGACAGCACTGCCCTGGCGAAGATCCGCGAGCTGGTCGGACGCGTCGGACCGACGAATGCCCGGGTGCTGATCACCGGGGAGAATGGCAGTGGCAAGGAACTGGTGGCGCGCGCGATTCATGAGGCCTCTGTCCGGAAGGATCGACCCTTTGTCGAAGTGAACTGTGCGGCGATTCCCAGTGAACTGGTGGAGAGTGAGCTCTTTGGCCATGTGAAGGGGTCATTCACCGGGGCGGTCGCTGATCAGCCGGGCAGGTTTGAGACGGCGGACGGGGGCACGCTCTTCCTCGACGAGATCGGCGACCTCGCGCTGCCGGCGCAGGCCAAGATCCTGCGCGCCCTGCAGGAAGGTGTGATCGTGCGCGTCGGCGACAACAAGCCGATCGCGATCGACGTGCGGGTGATCGCCGCCACCAATCGCGACCTCGCCGACGAAATCGCCGCGGGTCGGTTCCGTGAGGATCTGTACTTCCGCCTCAATGTGATGCCGATTCATGTGCCATCGCTGCGCGACCGTGCCGAGGATATTCCCGCCCTCGTGTCGCACTTCGTGAGTGTCCTCGGCGCCGGCCCGGGCATGATGCCGAAGCCGTTCAGCGGCGCCGCGCTCCGGCTGCTGCAGCGGCGTCGCTGGCCGGGCAACGTCCGCGAACTGCGGAATGCGGTGGAACGACTGCTGATCCTGGCAGGTGGCGAGGAGGTTGGCGAGGCGGATATCGAGGCGGTCCTGCCCCCGGAGAGCGGACCACCAATCGTGCCGGAGCAGCTGGCGGCAGACGCCGGCGACCGGACGTTCCAGGAGTTTCGCGAGGATGCCGAGCGGGCGTTCCTCATCGCCCGGCTGCGCGAACATCACTGGAATGTGGCGGAGACCGCCCGCATGCTGGGCATGCCGCGCTCGAACCTGTACAACAAGATCGAGAAGTACGACATCCAGAGGGAGCACACATGACCGACCCTCGCAATTGGGACAAGGAACTCGCCGATATCGACAAGCTGATGGCCGCCGACCGGGTCCCCGCGGTGTCCAGCGTCCCGGCGAAGGCCGGTGACGGGCCCGGGCGCCCGGCACCTGGCCGAGCTCCGGCCACGACGGGCGCTGTGACCCGTCCCCGCGACACCCTGGGCATCTGGCTCCGTGCGCTGCTTGGCATCCTTGGCGCGGCCGCCCTGGCCTACTGGCCATACAACAAGGGCTGCGGCGGACCGCTCTATCTCTATCTCACCGGCGTGGCAGCCATCATCGGCATGGGACTCTACACCATGCGCTACGCCTGGACGCACCGGCGCGGGGTGGCCCACAGCGTCGGATTGCTCGTGCTCCTGGCCGGACTCGTGCTCGCGGCCGCCGAAATCCTCCCGCGCACCGGCTACGCCGCGGTGTCGCATCCCTGGACCTGTCCCTGACCCGATAGACTCTGCCATGGCAAAGACGTTCAAGAATTTCATCGCTGGCCAATGGGTGGCCCCGCAGGCCGGCCAATACACCATCAACCGCAATCCCGCGGATACCTCCGATGTCATCGGGCGGTTCCCGGATTCCCGCGTGCCCGATGTTGCCCAGGCGATTCGCTCCGCGCGGGAGGGCTTCGCGCTCTGGTCGCGGACGCCCGCGCCGCTGCGTGGTGACGTATTGCGGCGGGTGGGTGATCTGATGACCGCGCGCAAGGAAGAGATCGCCAACGCGATGACGCGCGAGATGGGCAAGGTGCTCGCCGAGACCCGCGGCGATGTCCAGGAAGGAATCGACACCGCCTACTACGCCGCGACCGAAGGACGTCGGCTCTTCGGCAAGACAGTGCCCTCCGAACTCCGGCGAAAGTGGGCGATGAGCATGCGGCGTCCGATCGGGATCGCGGGCCTGATCACGCCGTTCAACTTCCCGATGGCGATCCCGACCTGGAAGGCCTTTCCCGCGCTCCTCTGCGGCAACGCCGTCATCTTCAAGCCGTCCCACGACGTCCCACACACCGGCACCCTGCTGGTCGAGATCCTGCTGGAAGCCGGGCTGCCGCCGAATGTGATCCAGCTGGTGCATGGCGGCCATATCGTGGGCAACGCCCTCGTCACCTCCGAGGCCGTGCCGGTGATCTCGTTTACCGGGTCGACGGAGACAGGCTCACGCATCGGCGAAGTCTGTGGCCGGATGCACAAGCGCCTCTCGCTCGAAATGGGCGGCAAGAACGCGATGATCGTGATGGATGACGCCGATCTCGATCTTGCCGTTGACGGCCTGCTGTGGGGGGCGTTCGGCACGACGGGCCAGCGTTGCACCGCCACGTCGCGCTTGATCATCCATCGCAAGGTGCACGACCGATTCATGGCCAAGCTTGTGGCGGCGACCGAGCAACTGGTACTCGGCGACGGCCGCGCTCCGCGCACGCAGGTCGGTCCGATGATCCACGAGGCGGCGCGCGAAAACGTCGAGCGCTACGTGGAGATCGGGCTCGCCCAGGGCGCGGAACTCGTCACGGGCGGCCATCGCCCCAAGGGCGCCCGCTTCGCCAAGGGGTGGTTCTACCAGCCGACCATCTTCACCAACGTCAAGCCGGGATCGCGCCTGGCCCTGGAGGAGATCTTCGGCCCGGTGCTCAGCGTCATCCAGGTCAGTTCCTATGACCAGGCCGCCAAGGTCAACAACGAGGTGGCCTACGGCTTGTCGAGCGCGCTCTATACCCAGGACGTGAACCTTGCCTTCCGGGCGATGGAAGACCTCCAGAACGGGATCACCTACATCAACGCACCGACCATCGGCGCCGAGGCGCACCTCCCATTCGGCGGCGTCAAGCAGACCGGCAACGGTCATCGGGAAGGTGGCTGGGAGGTCTACGATTTCTATTCGGAGACCAAGGTCTGCTACGTCGACTTCTCCGGATCGTTGCAGCGAGCACAGATCGATACCTATGATGCCTGACCAGCTGGGAGGCGCGTGAACGGTGAACGGTGATTGGTGACGGGGAACTCCGACCCAGTCACCGTTCACCGGTCACTCTCCTTGCTTCTTGCGCTTGCCGGCCGGCACCATGTACGCTTCACTCGTCTCCCAAACAGCCGAGACTCCATGTGACGGCCAATCATGCACGAGGTGTGTGCCATGCGACCACTGCGAGTCGGCGTCGGTAGACGCGGCAACGGGTCCGACGAGGGCTCGCTCGACGTCTACCTGCGCGACATCTCGCGATTCCCCCTCATCACCCAGGCCGAAGAGGTTCGCCTCGCACAACGGATTCGGCAGGGCGATGAGGAGGCACTCGACACGCTGGTCCGCAGCAATCTCCGCTTCGTCGTCTCGGTGGCCAAGAAATACCAGAACCAGGGCGTCTCGCTCGCCGACCTGATCAACGAGGGCAACCTCGGCCTCATCCGGGCCGCGCACAAGTTCGACGAGAGCCGGAACATCAAGTTCATCTCCTACGCCGTCTGGTGGATCCGCCAGGCGATCCTGCAGGCGCTGGCCGAGCAGTCCCGCATTGTCCGCGTCCCGCTCAACCGCGCCGGGGCGCTGCACCGGATCAGCAAGCGCACCTCGACGCTGCAGCAGGAACTTGGCCGGGATCCAACGGCCGTCGAGGTGGCCGAAGGGATGGACCTCGAGGTCGAGGAGGTCGAGCGCACGATGGCGATTTCCCAGGTCCACCTCTCCCTCGATTCGCCGATGAGCGCGGGCGAGGAGAACCGCCTGCTCGATTACCTCCCCGATTCCCTCGACCGGGGCTCCGACGCCGAAGCGATGGACCACGCGCTCACCGAGAGCATCACCACGGTGTTCAAGAGCCTGCGCGAGCGCGAGGTGCGGATCCTCCGCCTCTACTTCGGGCTCGACAGTTCGGAGCCCCGCACCCTGGAGGAGATCGGGGAGATGCTGGGGATCACGCGGGAGCGCGTGCGCCAAATCAAGGAGCGGGCGCTCGTCCAGCTGCGGCATGCCGGCGACGTGCATGCGCTGGAGGCATTTCTCGGCTGATGGCGTCCAATTCCTCGTTCGATGTGTCGACCGGCGTGGACCTGCAGGAGGTCGACAACGCCGTCAATCAGGCGCTCAAGGAGATCGCCCAGCGCTACGACTTCAAGGGCAGCCACTGCACCATCGAATTCGATCGCCTCAAGGCGACCATCGCGCTGCACGCCGATGACGATTTCCGGATGGACCCGTTGCTCGACGTCGTCCGTGGCCGGCTGATCAAGCGCGGCGTCACGGTGAAGAACCTGAAGATCGGTGACGCCATCCCCGGGGCCGGAAGTTCAGTGCACCGCGTGCTGACGCTGACGCAGGGGATCCCGATCGAGACCGCCAAGGCGATCCAGAAGGCGATCAAGGAAGGCGGCTTCAAGAAGGTGCAGGCCAGCATCCAGGGCGACGAACTCCGCGTCACCTCGCCCTCGAAGGACGAACTCCAGGCGGTCATGGCTTTCCTCCGGCGGGAGGAATTTGACGTGGAGCTCTCCTTCGGCAACTACCGCGGGTGACCATGCGGCCCCGCGCCGCGTGGGCGATCCTGCTGGCGCTGACCTCGGGCTCGTGTGTGCCCCAGGAACCCCCTCCCTCGGTTACTCCGCTGACCACCCCCGCCGCGGATCCGGAAATCCGGATTGGCCTGGCGCTCGATGCTGTTCGCACTGTGATCGGCGGCGGTGGCGCCTTCCGCATTACCGACCCCGACGAAGGTCCGCTGGTGGAGATTCCGGCTCAGATGACGGTGGACGTGGTCCTGCGCGGACGCACCGTGGCGCTGGATGGGGTGGCCACGGCGATCGCGCGGTCCTTGCTCGTGATCGAACCGGTCGACAGCGGCGCCACGATTCGGGTGAATGGTCGTGACTATCGCGGCACGGTCGAATTGCGCCGCAGCCTCAACGGCGTGGTCGTGATCAACCGGCTCGGTCTCGAGGGGTACCTCCTCGGCGTGGTGGCGGCCGAGATGGGTCGCCGTGCCCCGGGTGAGGAGGAAGCGCTCAAGGCGCAGGCCGTGGTGTCGCGGACGTACGCACTGCGGAACATGGGGCGCCACGCCCCGCAGGGGTTTGATCTGTCGGCCGATGTCAGCGACCAGGTGTATGGCGGGGTCGCCAGCGAGACCCCCATGGCGACGGCCGCCGTGGTGGCGACCCGAGGCGAGTTCCTCAGCTACGATGGCGCGCCGATTGACGCCTTCTTCTCCTCAACCTGTGCCGGCCGCACTGAAGATGGCCCGGCGGCATTTGCCGGTGCCGACCGGCCCTACCTCCGCTCGGTGGACGATCATGACCCCAGCGGGATCGCGTGGTGCGCCGGCTCACCGCGATTCCGCTGGAGCGAGAGCTGGTCGCGCGCGGAACTGGCTGCCGTGCTCAAGCGCACGCTGCCGGCCAACAACCTGCCCTCTGTGGCCGCCACCGACCTGACAGCGATGCGGGTGCTCGAGCGCACCGCCAGCGGACGGATCGCGAACC
>JANYAG010000198.1 GCA_025361465.1 Gemmatimonadota bacterium | reverse complement strand
TCGAAGAGCAGTTCCGTGTGGCTCGGTAGTGTGACGCCCGTGTAGATGGTCCAGAGGCGTGACAGCGCCTGCTCCGGACTGGAGTGCAAGCTGTTGTCCCCTTGGTACGGCGACTTGAAGCGCCCGTGCGACTGCGAGATGAGATTCACCTGTCCGGACAACCACCAGCGGCTGTCGTCCGGATGCGGAAACATCGTCGTCTCGACCGGCTGCGTGTCCGGCGTGGTCTGCGCAGGCACGACAGTCGCACGGCCGATGACCAGCAGCACGGTGAGAGACAGAGACCGAAGGCAGTCTCGAAAGGGCATCATGTCCGTCTCTCCTCACAGCCACGCATGAAAGCGCCGAATGTACCAAGTCTTCACGCCCTGAGTGAGGGCACAGTACGCGAGCAATGTAACGGCAAGCCACGGGAAGTAGGTCCACGGCAGTCGGGCCATCCCAGTCGCGAGACCAAGGCGTGAGAACGGAAGATACATGCCAACCGCCATCACGGCCGTCGTCAAGAGCAGGACGGGCAGCGCCGCCGTGCTCTGCAGGAACGGCACCTTCTTGGTGCGAATCATGTGCACGATGAGCGTCTGCGACAGCAGGCCCTCGATGAACCAGCCCGACTGGAACAGCGACTGCTGCGCCGGGGTGTTCGCCTTGAAGATGAACCACATCAGGAGGAACGTGGTGATGTCGAAGATCGAACTGGTCGGTCCGATGAAGATCATGAAGCGGCCGATATCATCAGCGCGCCACTTTCGCGGCACCTTGAGGTAGTCCGGGTCCATGTCGTCCCAGGGGATCGACGTCTGGGAGATGTCGTAGAGCAGGTTGATGGTCAGGAGCTGGATCGGCAGCATCGGCAGGAACGGCAGGAAGGCGCTGGCGATCAGCACGCTGAAGACGTTTCCGAAGTTCGAGCTGGCGGTCATCTTGATGTACTTGATGGTGTTGCCGAAGGTCTTCCGTCCCTCGACCACGCCTTCCTCCAGCACCATCAGGCTCTTCTCGAGCAGGATGATATCGGCGGATTCCTTGGCGATATCGACCGCCGAATCGACCGAGATGCCGACATCCGCCTCCCGGAGCGCCCCGGCATCGTTGATGCCATCGCCCATGAAGCCGACGGTGTGCCCGCGCGCACGGAGCGCCCGCACCAGCCGCACCTTGTCGTCCGGCGTGAGCTTCGCGAAGACAACATTCTTGTCGGCGACCTCGCCGAGCGCCGCGTCATCGAGGCCCACGAGCTCGCTGCCGAGCACGATGTGCTCGACCTTGAGACCGACGTCGCGGCACACCTTGCGCGAGACCAGGTCGTTGTCGCCGGTGAGGATCTTCACCGTCACGCCGTACTCGGCCAGCGCCTTGAGGGCCGGGGCGGCGGTCTCCTTCGGCGGGTCGAGGAAGGAGACGAAGCCGGCCAGGACCAGGTCGGACTCATCGCCCACGGCGTAGGCCCCGTGGCTGCGCGGGAAGTCGCGGTATGCCACGGCCACGACGCGGAAGCCGTCTTCGTTGAGTTCGTTGACCACGTCGTGCGCCACCACGCGGCGTTCGGCGTTCAATTCCATTACTCGGTCTTCATCGCGCGCCAGGGTGCAGACGGCGAGGATCTCCTCGACCGCGCCCTTGCAGATCAGCCGGTGATGATCGTGTTCCTGGTCGACCACCACTGACATGCGGCGGCGGGTGAAATCAAACGGAATCTCATCGAGCTTGGCGTAGGCGTGTTCGACCGCAAGTTCCTTCTTCAGTTCGCCGTGCTCGAGCACGGCCACATCGAGGAGGTTCTTGAGGCCGGTCTGGTAGTAGCTGTTGAGGTAGGCCAGCGCCAGCACCTCGTCGTCCTCCTCGCCCACGACGTTGATGTAGCGCTCGAGGACGATCTTGTCCTGCGTCAGCGTTCCGGTCTTGTCGGTGCAGAGCACGTCCATCGCGCCGAAGTTCTGAATGGCGCTGAGGCGCTTGACGATGGTCTTGTGGCGCGCCATCGTCACGGCGCCCTTGGCCAGGTTGGTCGTGACGATCATCGGCAGCATCTCGGGCGTCAGCCCGACGGCGATGGCGAGGCCGAAGATGAACGCCTCGAGCCAGTCGTGCTTGGTGAGGCCGTTGATGAGGAAGACCAGCGGCACCATCACGGCGATGAACCGGATGAAGAGCCAGCTCACCTGGCTGATGCCGACGTCGAAGGCGGTGGTGCCCCGCTGACCGGCCAGTCCCTTGGCCATTGCCCCGAATGATGTTCGCGCACCGGTGGCGGCCACCACCGCCGTCGCGGTGCCGCTGACCACGTTGGTGCCCATGAAGCAGATGGTGGGCAGGTCGGTGAGCGAGCCCGGCGCCGGTGGCGCAACGGCGCGCTCGATCTTCTCGACCGGGAGCGCCTCACCGGTGAGCGAGGACTGGCTGACGAAGAGGTCCTTGGCCGCGATGACCCGCACGTCGGCCGGCACCATGTCCCCGGCCGAGAGATAGACGATGTCGCCCGGCACGAGCTGGTCCATCGGGATCTCGCGTCGGCGCATCGCCGGCATGCTGCCGGTGAACTCATCGCCTTCGCGTTCCACGGCGGTACTGGTGCTCACCATCGCGCGCAACGCCATCGCGGCCCGGTTGGAGCGGTATTCCTGGAAGAAGCGGAGCGTGGTACTGAACACCACCATGACGCTGATGACGATCAGCGCCCGCTGGTCACCGGTAAGGCCGGACACCACCGCCAGGGTGGTGAGCAGGAAGTTGAACGGATTGGCGAAGGCATGCGTGAGCTGCAGGTACCAGGCAGGCGACTTTTCGTGGGCGACCTCATTGGTCCCGACGAGCTCGCGCCGGCGCTCGACTTCATCCTCGGTCAATCCGGCGGGCCGCGCCTCGAGGGCCTGGAGCGCAGCATCCGTGCTGAGCCAGGCCAGGCGCTGCAGGAGATCGCCAGCCGCCGGGGAAACGGCGGTCGCGGGGCGGGCGGAGACAGTCATCGCGGCTGGATCACGAAGGAAATCCTCTCGGGCGAAATGCGTTCAGGCCAAAGCTATCCCCGCCCCCCAGTCCGAGGCGACCTGCCCACGGGCGAGCCAGCCCCGCCGTGACTACACCCCGTACCGCTCGTGCAGCAGGGCCATGTGGTGGACCACATGCCCGGCCATGATGAAGGCCGCCGCCCTGGTCGACAGCGAGTGGCCACTGGCGGTGCCGATGCGGGTCCAGGCCTCATGCGGCAGGTGATTGAACATCAGGAGATGGCTCTCGCGCAAGGCGCAGAATTCGTCGACCAGTTCCACGACCGGCACCTGATCGTGGCCAGCCGTCCTGACGAAGTCGTCCTGCTCGAAGGGAGGCAGCGGCGTGGCCTCACCCCGGGCAATCCAGAGGGCGCGGTAGCCGAAGACCCGTTCGGTGTCGACCAGGTGACCGATCACTTCGCGAACGCTCCACTTGTCCGGCGCATAACGAAACCCTCCCTGCGCCTCGGAGAGCGAACCAAACCGTTCCAGGAACGGCTCGAGCTGCTGCATGAGGACGGGGACCACGCGGTCCCCCGGCACCAGGGAGATATAGGTGTCGAAGTACGGGCGATACTCTGACTTGTCGGGGCGCATGAGCGGGATCCGTGAGGGGGTGGGGAGCCAGGGAGGCCGGAGCAAGAGAAGTTAGTCGGGAACCAATCATCCCGGGGGCACGTTTGGTGAGGCGAGGTGGAAGGCGGTCAGCACACGGGGAGTTGCCGGTTGGCCGCTGACATCACATCAACGAAAGGAGCTCCATGTCCAGCAAGAAGATCATCGCGGTGATCGGGGCGACGGGTGCCCAGGGCGGCGGGTTGGCGCGTGCCATCGCGGCCGATCGCGACGGCCCGTTCGCGGCGCGGGCCATCACCCGGAATCCGAAGTCCGAAAAGGCGGTGGCGCTCGCGAAGCTGGGGGTCGAAGTCGTCGCGGGGGACTCCGATGACACCGCCAGCATCGAGCGCGCCTTCGCCGGCGCCTTCGGGGCGTTCTGTGTCACCAACTACTGGGAGCACTTCTCCGCCGAGCGCGAAGGAGTCCAAGCCACCGCCATGGCGCGAGCCAGCAAGAAGGCCGGCTTGGAGCACGTGATCTGGTCGACACTCGAGGACACCCGGCGGTGGGTGCCGCTGGGCGACTCGCGCCTGCCGACCCTGCAAGGCAAGTACAAGGTGCCGCACTTCGATTCCAAGGGTCAGGTCGACAGCGTGTTCGCCAACGAGGCGGCGCCGACCACCTACCTGCTGGCCGCGTTCTATTGGGAGAATTTCATCCATTTCGGCATGGGACCGCGCAAGGGCGAGGACGGGAAGCTCGTGCTGGCACTGCCGCTCGGAGGGGCCGAGCTGCCAGGCATCGGGGTGGAGGACATCGGTCGGACGGCGTATGGGATTTTCCGCCGCGGGGCCAGCACCGTCGGGCAGCACATCGGCATCGCGGGAGAATCCCTATCCGGAGCCGACATGGCTGCGAAGATGTCGCGCGCCCTCGGACAACCGGTGCACTTCGTTGATGTGCCCTTCGATGCCTATCGGGGCTTGGGCTTCCCGGGCGCGGAGGACCTCGGCAACATGTTCCAGTTCCACCAGATCCTGGGCGAGGAGTTTCAGCGCAACCGCGATCCGCTGGTCGCTCGCACGTTCAACCCGGCCCTCGCCGATTTCGATGCCTGGCTCGCCGCGAATGCGGGGCGGATCCCGCTCGGTTGAGACCGGACATGGGGACTTCCCCGACGTCATGTCGGGGATGCCCCGGTACCCGATCGACCATCCTGCCATCAGCTGCGCCACAATGACCGGAACCCCGCAACCCGCGGGGTTTCCTGGCATATGCGCGCATGCCGTTGGGGGGCCCGATTCCTGCTGATGCGATTAAATTGACGGGCAGTATCAGCGTGCATAGTGGCAGGCGATCCTCGAAGGGGGCAACGCAATGGCAGTGAGCGCCGCGACTCGACCGAAACCGTTTCTGGAAGCGGAGTTCTGCAAGGGATGCCTGCGTTGCATCGACGCGTGCCCGAAGGACTGCATCTCGCAGGGTGACCAGATCAATGCCGGGACAGGATACGTACCGGTGGAACTGGATCTCGAGAACTGCAACGGCTGCGCGCTCTGCATTCAGGCGTGCCCCGAGCCGTTCGGGCTTCGGCCTGAGACGGATCACGCGGATCACGTCCATGCCGCCGAGTTTGAGCTGGAAGACCCGAAAACGCTCTTCGGCGAGCGGTCGAGTTCGGCGCCGACTCCGGTGGCGCGGCCAGGCAGCGAGATCGCCCTGCCGGCGACCGAACCACTGGTCCTGAAGGGGACCTACGCGTCAGCGCTGGGCGCACTGCTCGCCGGCTGCCGCCATGTCTTCGGCTATCCTATCACCCCGTCCACCGAAGGGGCGGAGCTGATGGCGAAGGTCTTGCCCAAACTCGACGGGGCGTTTGTGCAGGCCGTCAGCGAAGTCGCCGTGGTGAACATGATGTACGGGTGCAGCGGGGCCGGTCTTCCCTGCATCACCTTCACGTCGAGCCCGGGCTTCTCGCTGATGCTCGAAGGGATCAGCTACATGATCGGCGCCGAGCTTCCCGGCGTCTTTGTCAACGTGATGCGCGGCGGGCCCGGCCTGGGCAACATCGCACCCGAACAGTCTGACATCAAGCTGGCGTGCCGGGGCCTCGGGCACGGCAACACGCACGCGATCACGCTGGCGCCGGCCACCCCGCAGGAAATGCTTGATCTGACCCGCCTGGCGTTCAGCCTGAGCTTCAAATACCGCAATCCGGTGGTCATCCTCGGCGACGGCTATCTCGGCCAGATGACCGGCGTGGTGCGGCTTCCCAAGACGATGACCAAGCCCGGCCTTCCGGCCTGGGCGGTCTGGGGCGATCGCGAACACCGGTCCAACCTGATCTGCTCGATCCTGCTGGTCGAAACCGAGCTCGAAGCGCACAACATCCATCTCAACGACAAGTACGCCGAGATGGCGGCTACCGAACAACGGTCCGACCGGTACCGTTGCGAGGACGCCGAGGTCCTGCTGGTCGCTTGCAACACGCCGGCAGGTATGGCGAAGGGTGCTGTGGAAGATCTGCGCAACCAGGGCGTGAAGGCGGGCCTCTTCCGCCCGATCACGCTGTGGCCGTTCCCGATCACTTCACTGGCGCCGCTCCTGTCCACCGTGAAGCGCATTGTCGTGGTGGAGGCCAGTCCGGGGCAGCTCGAGGATGAGCTGCGGCTCGCCCTCAGTCATGCCGGCATTGCTCCGCCACCGATCTCGTCCGTCCGGCGATTCGGGGGCGTGCTGCCGCAGCAATCAGAGATTGTCGCGGGTGTGCTGAAGGGAGGTGCCCAGTGAGCGTCTTCTACGATCGATTCGCGCGCCATGAGAAGGGCGTGGGGCTCAAGGGCCATTCGACGCACTACTGCCCCGGCTGCGGACACGGCATCGTCCACCGGGACCTGGCGGAGTCGATCGAAGCCCTCGGCATCCAGGACCGCACCGTGCTCATCAGCCCGGTCGGGTGTTCAGTCTTCGCCTACTACTACTTCGATGTCGGCAACAGCCAGGCCGCGCATGGCCGGGCACCGGCCGTCGCCATCGGGCACAAGCTCGCCAATCCGGACAGCATCGTGATCTGCTATCAGGGCGATGGCGACCTGGCGTCGATCGGCCTGGCGGAGACCATCTCGACGGCGCAGATGGGGCTGCCGCTGACGATCATCTTCATCAACAACGCGATCTACGGGATGACGGGCGGCCAACTGGCGCCAACATCCCTCATGGGGCAGAAGACCACCACGTCGCCGGATGGCCGCACCCAGATGATGGGCCAGCCACTGCGGATGGCCGAGCTGATCGCCCAGCTGGATGGGCCGGTGTATGTCGAGCGCGTCGCGCTCTTCAATCCGAAGCAGCGCACCCGGGCGCGCAAGGCCATCGAAAAGGCCATTCGGCTCCAGACGGAAGGGCGCGGCTACGCCTTCATCGAGATCCTGGCCGAATGCCCGACCCACCTGAAGATGACGCCGGAAGAGACCGAGGCCTGGGTCAAGGACCACATGGAGTCGATCTACCCGCTCGGCGTCAAGAAGGACCTGACCGTGGAGCCGTGGTGGGACCGCAAAGCCCCGTCGTTCGAACCGGAGAAGCTGCTGGGCATGATCGGGGCGGACCACGAGGCGGTGCCGCGGTTCGCGACGGGCTTCCCCACGCACCTGGGCGGCAAGGACATCTCCTTCAAGCTCGCCGGGGCGGGCGGTGACGGCGCACAGACCGCCGCGCTGCTCTTGGCCCGTGCTGGCATCGACGAAGGATTCGACGCCACGCACATTCCGTCCTATGGGCCGGAGAGCCGTGGCGGGACGTCGTATGCCGACGTGCACCTGGCTGAAACCGAAGTGCTGAATCCGGCCGCGCCACATCCGCACGTCCTGATCGCATTCAATGCGCCCAGCCTCGTCAAGTTCGCACCCAACGTGCGGGAAGGCGGCCTGATCCTCTACGATTCCACCATCATCGATGATCTGCCGCCGATGCCGGCGGGACGCCGCGTGATTGGGGCGCCGTTCACGGCGATCGCCCGTGGGCTGGAGCGCCCGATGGTGAAAAACATCGTGGCCCTCGGTGCCCTTCAGGCGGCCACAGGTCTCTTCCCGCCCGAGACCTTCCTCGCGACGATGAAGATGGTGCTCAAGGACAAGCCTGCCCTGCTGCCCGTCAACGAAGCTGCGTTCGCCGCGGGCATGCGCCATACCGCCGAAGTGCCTGTTTGACACTCCATGACGCGGTGCCCGCCTTTCTCTCCGAGCCGGATGTCTATGGCTTGTTGAGGAAGGCGGGGATCAATCCTCCGCGCCATGGAATGCTCGGCACGACGCTCGCTTTCGAATCTGGCCAACCGATTGTCCTGAAGGGACAGGGCGTTGGCTTGCTCCACAAGTCCGACCACGGCGCGGTGCGCTTCCTTCCCAACGATCCGCCGCAGTTGCACGATGCCGCACGCGAGATGCAGGCGCGCATCGAACTCGATGGATTCGAATGGAGCGGCGCGCTGGTCTGCGAACGCATCGCCATCGCCCGGAGCGAGGGGCTGCCGACGGAGGCGTTCGTCTCCCTCACCCACGGGGAAGGGGGCTGGACACTGCTCTTCGGATTCGGCGGACTGCAGGCCGAGGCGATTGCCGAGCCGGTGCCACCGCTGTGCTGGCCGATGGACTTCGTCAGCGTGGACACAGCATTCCAGGAGTTGCGGCAACACCTCCTCGGGCGGATCTGGCTCGGCGCACTCCGGGGCACCGCAGCACTGACCACGGAAGCCACCCTGCGCGGTTTTCTGGAATCGCTCTGGCGGCTGCATGAGATGGCGGACGAGGCGGGTCTCGACCTGGTCGAGATGAATCCGGTGGCGCTCGACCCAACCGGCCAGCTGCGCCCGCTCGACGGCGTGGCCCGACGAGGCACTCCGCCGCAACGCCGACGGCCGCCGCCGTCCGGATTCCTGACCGCGCTCCTGGAGCCGCGCCGCGTCGCGCTGGCCGGAGTCTCCTCGACGGAAGGTGGTGTCGGCCGAACGATCCTCGGCAACCTGCGCCGCTCGAGCGCCCTGCACGGCGGCTTGCTGCTGATCAAGCCGGGTCAGGCGGAGTTCCTCGGCCTTCCCTGCGTGCCGGATGTCGGCGCATTGAAGGACGATCCGGTCGATCTCCTGATCCTGGCACTTCCCGCCGCCGCGACGGTGGAGACGGTCTCGCGCCTGATGGCCCAGGGAGGCGGGGCGAGCGTCGTGGCCTTGGTCGCGGGCGGAATTGGGGATGGTGCTGACCGCGATGGGCTGGGCGCGAAGCTGCAGTCCGAAGTGCAGAATGCGCGCAACGGAAAGCAGTGGACCCCGGCGCTGGTCGGCGCCAACTTCCTCGGTCATTGGGTTCCCGCGCACGCGCTGGACACCTCCTTCATCCCGGTCGAAAAGATTGCCGCGCCATCAGCGAAGGGCGGCACCGTCGCGCTTCTCAGTCAGAGCGGCGCCTATCTGCTGAGCCGTCGATCGCAGAATCAGGAACTTCCTCTCGGCCTGGCCCTCGCGCTGGGGAACCAGATCGACGTAGCAATTCCCGATATCATGGAAGCCCTCGAACACCGGCCGGAATTCCGGGTGCTGGGACTCTACGTCGAAGGCTTCGAGCCGGGACAACTGAAGGTGGCCGCCCGCGCGGGTCGGCGGCTGCGCGCGCAGGGCCGCACGGTGCTGCTCTACCGTGGGGGACGTACGGCCGTCGGCCAGGCGGCGGCAGCCAGCCACACCGGCGCCATCGCCGGAAACCAGGTCTTGGAAACGTCGCTATTGCGCCGAGCTGGTTTCTGCATCGCCCCCACGCAACTCGCGTTTGACGCCGGGCTCTCGTGGCTCGGCGCGTATCCCGGACTGCGGCCGGGTCCGGTTGCCGTAGTCACCAATGCCGGGTTCGAGAGCGTCAGCGCGGGCGACCTCCTCGCGGCCCCATTCCCGGCCGCCACGCTCGCCGCGGGCGCGACGGGGAATCTGGCATCAGCCTTGAAAGGCGAGGGCCTCGGGGATCTCGTGGCCGCCCGGCTGCCGCTCGATCTCACGCCGATGTCGAGCGAGGCCGGCTACCTCAAGTCGATCGAATCGTTGATGGACAGCGCGGCGCCCATCGTGATCGTCGGGCTGGTCCCGTTCACGGGCCGGTTGCGCACCAATGGAGCGGACGCTCAGCCCTTCGCACAGGCGCTGGCCGGCCTGGCCCGGCAACATCACAAGGCGATCGGTATCGTGGTGGATGCAGGCAGCGATTACGACGACTACCGTCAGGCGTTCGCTGAGGCTGGCCTGCCGGTCTTCGAGAGAATGGAGAATGCCGTCGCAGGGTTGCGGGCTTTGTCGCCCGGCGCCACCTGACAATCACGCGTGGTTGAACGGCACGGGCGTACTGTGAAGTCCGAAGGACGCGCGTCCTTCGCTACCCTCAGGGCGACCCCGCCCCCCGCCGATACCGCACGCTCCAGGAAACCAGCCCCGCCGTCGCACCCCGAATCGTGATGCGCCGCATGTGGTCACGCAGGGGGCCGAGACCCGGCTGCGCGTTCACGGCGTCGACCGAGCCGACCACCCAACCCTCAGGCTCGGTGAGGTACAGCTCGTAGTCATCGCCCCGCACGACGCGACTTGTCCCTGATAGCACGTCGCCGCTCCAGTTCACGCGCTCGAGCTCTACCCCGCCACAACTCACATGTCGGTTGGTTGCCAGCAGCTGGGGATGCGCCTGCTGCTCCCGCAGGCAGAGCACCTGCACCTGGTACACCGGGTCGATCGCGCCAGTGACCAACGAGTCGCGGAAGGCGCCGAGGAAGCGCTTCGCCCAGAAATCGAACGCCAGGTAGGTCGTGCCGACTGCGAGGCCAAGGTCGGGCATCCGGAGCGTGGCTGGCGCCCCTTCGGTCCGCGCCAGCACCGTCCACCGCTCGAAGGGCCGCGCGATGTCCAGTTGATAGAGGGTCTGCTGCAGACGCTGGTCGGCCTCAAACGGCCGCGGTCCCGAGCCGCTGACTTCGGTGTTCACCATCTCGAGTCGGCTGCTGCGGGTGGGATCAAGGTCATACACCTGCCCCGGCAGCGTGAAGAGGACCGGGGCCGTGCGGCGCGCGGCCTCGACCCGGTCGCTGCGATACACCTCGGGTCGATCGGTCAGCATCAGCAGCGAGCCGGTGAGCGAGGTGAGGGTGGCCGAGCGGAAGCCGTCGGCGCGCGCGATCTCGATGTGATCGGGATCGTTGCGCCAGACGACGTTGTTGAACGAGTTGAACTGGGCGAAGCCGCCGTAGCCGAAGCCATCGTCGCCCAGCCGGGTGGCATCGATGAGGCCGACGAGCTCCGGTCGCGGTCCCCACGACGCCAGGAGAAAGGCATCACGTCCGATCACGTCGCGAATCTGCTGGACGAAGTCGCGATAGATCCCGACGCGATCCTTCCCCTGGCTGGCGTAGAACTCCGCGTGACTGTTGTACCCCTCGTAGCGCAGGTGACGCAGCGCGTCGATCTTGAAGTAGCTCCAGCCCTGCGCCTTCAGCGCGCGGTAGACCGGCAGGACGAGGTCCTGCATTGTGGCTGGATTTGCCCCATCCATGACGAACCCCACCCAGTTTCCCATGGCCGGCTTGCCATCCGGTGTCCGCACGAAATACTGCGGATGGGCGGCCGCCCACACCGCATCGGCGAATGACACGTTGGTCCAGAGACCGGCCTGCAGGCTGTGCGAGGTGATGTAGTCGTGCATCCCCTTGAGGCCGGCCGGAAACTTCTCGTTGGTATTGAGCCAGTGTGCGGGGACGCCGATCGGCAGCTGCTGGAAGCCGTCATCGATCTGGACGTACTCGTAGCCGAACGGCGCGAGGCGCTCGGCGATCGCGTCCACGGCCGAATGCACGTCGGCTTCGGTCACCTGGTCTCGATAGGCAAACCAGGAGGTCCAGCCGGCGGCCGAACGAGACCACGGTGCATACGTCCATGGCTGGTAGTGAGAGAGTCCGCGATGCTTCTGGTAGTAGCGGGGGCGGAATCGCAGTGTCACCTCGCCGCCAGTCGCCTCAATCCCGAACGCCGCCGAGTCACCGTTCACCACCGGGGTCACCAGGGCGGTCGACGGCAAGTCGAATGAGAGCAGCCAGTCGCTGCTGCGGGCATAGACCGCGCGATTCAACCGATTGTAGGATGGTCCGACGCTGTGCCGCACGATCGGCAGGGCATCTTCGCGCGGATCGGCGTCGACGGCGAAGGCATCTGGCGTGGCGTGGATCGTGCCGCGCAGGGTCAGGCGACCGTTCGCCACCCATGACACAATTTGCGTGATCTTCCCGCCGGAGGAGTCGACCAGCGTGCGGAGTCGCGGCGCAGCCCCGGTCGAGACCACCTGGCCGGTGAAGATGGAACGCCCCTGGTACCGCAGTTCCACTTCCGTGCCGTGCAGCAGCACCGTCGCGGGGAGATTGGGCGGCACCGCGGTCCGGGCACGCTGGGCGGGCAGGGAACCGGCGGAGAGGAGCAGCAAGGTGGCGAGACGGCATGGGTGCGGCATGGTAGAGTATTGATGGACGGGGGGCGGTGCAGCAAGGGAGCGGCATGGCCGCGAGCCGATCCTCGCTGCATATTCACACCATGACCACCCGCCGCGACTTCCTGCAGGTGAGCGCCGGCTCGCTCCTCGCCTCGACGCTTCCCGCCGCCCCGCCGCTCCACGATGCCGACACCCCACCGACCTTCCTCGACCTGGCCCGCGGCCCCGACGCGGTCACCGTCCGGACCGCCGCGGGGAATCTCCAGCTCAGCCGCGCCGGGACGGAGCGTTGGGAAGGTCATGGAATCACTCTGCGACTGGTCAGGGTGCCGGGCGCCCTGCGCGTCGAGTTGTCGGCGCCGGCCGTGGCGATCATTCGGGTGGGCCTCCGCTGGCGCGAGCCCATGAATCGCATCCGGCTCATCCTCGGCGATGCGTGGGAGCGGGGCTATGGCGAGCTCGAGTGGCGCGGATTCGTCCCAGACCGTGTGATGCCATGGTACCTGTTGGCCTTCGATGGCGATCGCACCGACGGCTTCGGGGTGCGCACTGGCGCGGCGGCGTTCTGCTACTGGCAGGCCGACCCGGCCGGCCTTTCGCTCTGGGCCGATGTCCGCAGCGGCGGTGTACCGCTCCAGCTGGGCGACCGCACGCTCGGCGTTTGCGATGTGGTCTGCCGTGCGGGCACGCATGGCGAATCGGCCTTCGCGGCCGCCCGCGCATTCTGTCAGCAGATGTGCACCTCGCCCCGACTCCCGACGCACCCGGTCTATGGGAGCAACGATTGGTACTGGGCGTATGGCAAGAACAGCGCGGCAAGCGCACTCGTCGATGCGCAGCGGGTCGTTGACCTGTCGCCGACAGACGCCAACCGCCCGATCGTGGTGATCGACGACGGCTGGCAGCCCGGGCGCGGCGCGAGCAGGGTAGGTGCCGGCGATTGGGATCGGGGCAACGAGAACTTCCCGGATCTTCCCGGGCTGGTGGCGAAGGTCCGGCAGATCGGCGGCCGGATGGGAGCCTGGATTCGTCCACTCGAGGCAGCGGTGACCGTGCCCGATAGCTGGCGGCTGTCGCGCGACCGCAAGGCGCTCGACCCGACCGTGGCCGCGGTCCGCGATAAGATCACCGCGGACATGGCGCGTCTCCGCAGCTGGGGGATGGAACTGATCAAGCATGACTACTCCACCTGGGACATCCTCGGCCGCTGGGGGTACTCGATGGGGTCAGCACTCACCAGCGACGGCTGGACCTTCGCCGAGGGGCCGAAGCGCACGACGGCAGAAGTCATCAACACCATGTATCAGGACATTCGCGTCGGCGCGGGCGACGCGCTCGTCATCGGCTGCGACACGCTGAGCCATCTATCGGCTGGGGTCTTCGAGCTGTGCCGGACTGGTGATGATGTCGGCGGACCGGACTGGTCACGCACGCGGAGGATGGGCGTCAACACGATTGCGTTTCGCATTGCGCAGCACGGAGCCTTCTATGCTGCCGATGCCGATTGCGCCAGCATCACCGCCGGCGTGCCGTGGCAGCTCAACCGACAGTGGCTCGACCTGGTGGCCCGCAGTGGCACGCCGCTGTTCGTCTCCCTGGCGAGTGATGCCGTGGGCGCCGAACAGTACCCCGCCCTGCGAGCCGCGCTGGCCCTGGCCGCGACGCCGCAACCGCTCGCTGAACCGATCGACTGGATGCAGACGACGTGGCCCTCGCGCTGGAGGTTGGGCGGCACGGAACACACCTTCCTGTGGGGGAATGCAGAAGGCTAGGGAACCGATCTTCCCTGGGAAGAAATACGGGG
>JANYAG010000161.1 GCA_025361465.1 Gemmatimonadota bacterium | reverse complement strand
GCCGCCGCTCCACTTCGGTGCCCCAATAGATGGCGAGCGACGGCTGGGCGCGGCAGCCCGCCAGGCCGGGATGAGCACCGACGACTACCTGGCGAGCCCGCCGGGGCGCCACGCCGCGATCATCGCGCTGGCGGCAGCCTCGGATCGGTTGACCATCGATTTCAGGAACTGGCGGATGCCGTGGGGGAGCATCAATCGCTTCCAGCGGCTTGATGACAGCATCGCCTCGCACTTTGACGACCGCCGACCGAGCATCTCGGTGCCCTTCGCCTCGGCGAATTGGGGATCGCTGGCTTCCTTTGGCGCGCGGCCATACTCGAACACCAAGAAATGGTACGGCACCAGCGGAAACAGCTTCATCGCGGTGGTGGAGTTCGGCGACAGCGTCCGGGCTCGGGCGGTCACCGCCGGCGGAGAAAGCGGCGATCCCAAGTCAAAGCACTTCAATGATCAGGCCGAGCGGTATGCCAGCGGCGAGCTGCGGGAGGTGTACTTCTATCCGAACCAGCTCAAGGGGCACACGGAGAGAGTCTACAAGCCGGGACAGTGAGAGAAGCGTGAACGGTGAGCGGTGAACGGTGACTTGGGGTGAGTCACCATTCACCGTCCACCAATCACTGGCGGTCAGCGCGCCAGCCACGCACGCAAATCGGGCCGCACCACCAGCTCGCCGTCCTCGATGATCTCGCGGTCCCATGGCAGCACGATCGCCTTCTCGGTCTCGAAGGCATGGAAATCGGGACGCCAGCGCCCGGTCATGAAGGAGGAGGCCGTGCGAACATCCGCCGGCTTCATCCCCTTGACGGTGTGCAGCGCCAGCTTGAAGGTGTCGCCGGTGTCGCACGTCTCGTCGACCAGGAGCAGGCGCTTCCCCTTGATGGTGTTCGGCGGCGCCTGCACCAGTTCCGGTTCGGCCCCGGCACGCGGTCGGGCGATCGCGATCGAGACGAACTCCCGCTGGAGGATCGACGCGATGATCGCGGCGGGAATCACCCCAGCCTTGGCAATTCCGACGATCAGGTCCGGGTCGTAGCTCTTGGCCACATGCAGGGCCAGGGCCCGGCACAACTCGCCAAAGAACGGCCAATCCACTTCAAGAATGTCGCGGGTGGGTTCGGGGCGCAGGCGGGGCATGGGACCCTCCGGATGTCGGCTCGGACCATTGAGCCTAGGCGAAGCTACACGGCGCGGCGAGCTGCGGGCAATCGCGTTGCCTCATGTGGCCACGAGGCCTAGCTTTCCCACTTGCCCTCCGGCGTCGAGGTCCTGCCCGCATGAGCTGGTGGAAACGAATTCTCTCCGGTGAGGAAGCGGTCAAGCCCCAGCGGCTCGACTACCTCAACGAAGGTCTCGCCCTGGAGCGCCAGGGCGACTACGAGGGTGCCGTCACTTCCTATCAGCTCGCCCTGCGCGACCAGCCGAACAGCGTCAAGATCCTCCAGTTCATCGCCATCGCCCTTTCCCGCACCGGGCGGCGCGAAGAGGCGATCCGACACTATCGTCGCGCCCTCGACCTCGCGCCGGAACTGGCCGGCGCCCACTACGGTCTCGCCTTCCTGCTGCTGAAGCGCGGCGACACCGAACGGGCCGCCGAGCACCTGCGCACCTTCCTGGAGATGCCGGCCCGTGACCCGGAGATGGCGCGCTGGGTCAACCACGCCCGCGATACCCTCGAACGCATCGAGGGCGGCGCCGCGCCGGCCGCGGCCGAAGGCGACCTGGCGTGAAGACCCGCGGACTTGGCCTCGCAGCGGCTAGCCTGCTGGTCGGGTGCAGCAGCCTGCCGACGACGGGCAGCGGCATCGTCGCCATCGAGGTCCGGACGCCGTCCTCGCTGACCCTCCGCCTCGGCGATTCCGTGACGCTTCATGCCCGAGCGCTCAACCAGCAGGGTGACTCGGTGGCCGGCGTGATCCGCTGGTTCACCGTCGACACGGCCGCCGTCACCGTAGACTCGATTCGCGGCGTCGTCACGCCACGCCAGAGCACCGGAACGGCCCGCGTCCAAGCGTCCGTCGGCACGCTGCACTCCGACCCCCTCACGCTCCTGCTCGCTCCCGCCTTGACGACACTCGTCCTGCCGAAGGGTCGCTGATGCCACCTGCCACCCTCAACGAACTCTTCTTCACCGCGGCGAACGACGCCTCGCGGCACGTGGTGATGCGCCGCAAGGTGGAGGGCGCCTGGCAAGACATCCAGCGCGTCGATTTCCTGGCCCGAGTTCGGCACACCAACGCCGCGCTTCGTAAACTGGGCTTCGCGGCCGGCGACCGGATCGCCATCCTGTCGGAGAACCGCCCCGAGTGGGCGATTGCCGACTACGCCTGCCTCACCGCGCGCCTGATCGCCGTGTCGATCTACCCCTCGCTGCCGGCGCAACAGATCGCCTACATCCTGAAGGACTCCGGCGCACGCGGCATCTTCGTGTCGAATCGCGACCAGCTCGACAAGGTCCTCTCGGTTCGATCCGAACTGCCCGGCCTGCAGCATGTGATCAGCTTCGACCACGGGCCACTTCCCGAGGGCGTGCTGTCACTCGACGACCTGGAGAGCCGTGGCGCCGCGACCGTCGGGCACCTGGCGAACTGGGAAGCCGAGGCGCTCGCGGCCCATCCGGATGACCTGGCGACGCTGATCTACACCTCAGGCACCACCGGCGATCCCAAGGGGGTGATGCTCACGCATGGCAACATCGCCAGCAACATCAACTCCGCCCTGACCCTGCTCACCATCGGGCCGAGCGACGAATGTCTCTCGTTCCTGCCGCTCTGCCACATCTTCGAGCGAATGGTCGGGCACTTCCTGATGTTTTCGGCCGGCTCGATCATCAACTACGCCACCAATGGCGACGCGGTCCCCGTCGAGCTGCGGGAAGTGCGGCCAACCCTGCTCGCGTCGGTACCGCGCCTGTACGAGAAGATCTACGCGCGCGTGCTCCAGGGCATGACCGCGCACAGCGGCCTGACCCGCGCCGTCTTCGAGTGGGCCCGGGCGACCGGCGAGACTCGGCTCGAATACCGCCTCGCCAAGCGCCGCGTCCCGATCGGGCTCGCCCTCGGCTACACCCTCGCCAACCTGCTGGTCTTCCGGAAGCTCCGGGGCATCATGGGTGGGCGCATCCGCTTCATGGTGTCCGGCGGCGCGCCCCTGGGGCAGGACATCTGTCGCTTCTTCCTGGCGGCCGGCCTGCCGGTGCTCGAAGGGTACGGACTGACCGAGACGTCGCCGGTCATCAGCGTCAACACCTTCGCCATGCTCAAGCCGGGGACCGTCGGCCGGCCGATCCCGGGCGTCGAGGTGACCATCGCCGGCGACGGCGAAATCCTCACGCGCGGCCCGCACGTGATGAAGGGCTACTATAACAAGCCCGAGGCCACTGCCGAGGCAATCGACCGGGAGGGGTGGTTCCATACCGGCGACATCGGCCTGATCGACAACGACGGTTGTCTCCGGATCACCGACCGCAAGAAAGATCTCATCGTCACGGCGGGTGGCAAGAACATCGCGCCCCAACCGATCGAGGGGATGCTCAAGACCAACAAGTTCATCACCAATGCCGTCATGCTCGGCGACAAGCGGAAGTTCCCGGTCATGATCCTGGTGCCGAACTTCTACACGCTGGGCACCTGGCTGACCGGCAAGCACCTGCCGTCGGGCTCACCCGAGGGATTGATCACGGTACCGGAAGTACGGGAGAAGCTCGAGCGGGAAGCGCGCAAGAGCCTGCGCGACCTCGCCCAATTCGAGACACCCAAGAAGTTCCTGATCCTGCCACGGGATTTCAGCATCGAAGCGGGCGAACTCACTCCGACCATGAAGGTGAAGCGTCGCGTGGTCGAAGATCACAACCGGGAACTGATCGAAGCGCTCTACGCCGAACCGGCCTGAGCCACCCAGACTCCGCCGCCAGTCGCCAGCAGCGTGCCGCCGAGATTGGTCGGCGGCGTCCCCTCCCCCACCAGGTGCCGTGCCGGCAGGACCGAGACCAGCGCCGCCGGCAGCCACTCGCTCGCATCGAGGCCCACCACCGCTCCGCGCAACGCGTGGGTCTTGATCGGCCAGCTGCCGCTGGTCACGATGCTCACCGCGCCGCCGTCCGCCAGGGGCGGTGGCGGATTGATCGCCACGATGCCGACCTGGGGCAGCAGCGTCTCCAGCTGCGGGGCGAGGGACGCCGCCCGGCCCACCAGGGCCACCCATCCACCCGGGCCGTCGATTCCGAGCATGGCGTGCGCCGCTGCGGCATCGAATGGCACCTCACCATCGAGACGCCGACCGCCGCCGAAATCCGCCGGGCCGCCGTCCCACGAGGTACTCCAGCCGCAGTACGGACAGCCAAGATGCCCGGCCGTGACGCGACGGCCGTCCATCCGGTCCGGCAACAGCACGAGAAAGGCCTCGGCGTGATCGCCGGGGCAGCGGAGGTGATCAGTCAACTCGATGAACACGATGCGTTCAGGGCTTGAAGTCGACCCAGGTCATTCGCCCGGGACGGACCACGACCGTCCGGTGAATTTCCTTGCCCGCAAGGATGACGAACGCGTCGTACGAACCCGGCGGGACGTCCGACACGGCAAAGTGCTCGCCGTACTTGGGATGCGGATGATTGCGCGGCCCATACGTCTCCGCAAAGGCGTAGGGTGTCTCGCGCGGCACCGGCTTGATGAGGCCGTACACCCGGGCCTGCGGCACCGGCTGGCCATCGGCGCCAATGACCGTCCCCGCCACGAGCCCGGTGCCCGGCAGTGGTGCAATCCAGAGTTCGCTGTTGGTGGTGTAGGAGGGATAGCGGTTGAGGGAATCCACGATCGCACTGATCGAGTCGGTCGGGGCCGCGTGCACTTCGAGGTGCAGGTGATCGTTGGTCGCCCGGCCGGTGTGCCCGACCTGGGAGATCACCTCGCCACGATGCACCCGCGCGCCGACGTGGGTCAGCAACGCCGAGTTGTGGTAGTACACCGAGAACACGAAATATTGCCGATCGCCCACGACCAGCATGGTGTCATGCTGGATCGCGACCGTGAGGGCGCCCTGTTCGGCGCGGCCGGCATACACGACGACGCCGTCGCCGATCGCGTGGACGGGAGTCCCGTCGGGCGTGTTGAAGTCGAGACCTTGATGCGGCTGGAAGGTGCCGCCCATCGTCGAGCCCCAGCGGTATGTCTGGTCGACCAGGCCGTTGTCCTCCGGCGCGATCGGCCGGGCAAACCAGGGTGACCAGCCACGAGCACTGCCGGCCAGCGCTTTCCGTACCGGCACCAGCCCGAAGGGCTCTGGTCGCCGCGGTGCGGCATGGTTGGACCCGACGCATGTTGCGGTGGCGTGGCCCTCCGCCCGGCGCAGGCAGCCGGCCAGATCGAGCCGAGTGCTGCCCCGGAGATGCTGCACCAGCCAGCCCTTCGGGCCGGCAGAAAGCTGCGTCACGTATTCATTCGGCAGCACTTCGATCGCGGTGTCGGCCGGGCCCTTGGCCGCCGGACCGATGGCGTCGCCGATTGCGATCCAGTGGGCGCCGTTGGTGGTGGTGACCTGCAAGCCGTCGGCGGTGGCGATGACCACTGTATCGCCGCGAATTACGATGCCGTCTGGCGCCACATACTGCCACTCCGGACCAAGCGAGGAAAAGGTCCAGTTCTTCCAGGTCCGGCCGTCATCGGTCGAGAGTCCCCAGCCATTGCCGATGGTCCCGTACCAGATCTCGCCGTGCGTACCGAACGCGATTGCGTGGATGAAGTCGAGGGACAGGGAATTCGCCGCGTCGGAATGCGTGATGCGACGCCAGGCGCACGCCGCGTCGCGTGGCTGGCTGGTCGGACAGATGTAGATCCCCATCCCGTAGGTGCCGAGCCACGTCTCCCCGTTGACGCGAGGCTGGGTGGTGAGCACCCGGATCGGTCGGCCGACCGAGTCGACACCCAACATCACCGGGCGCCGCTGCGCGGCGAGTGAGGCCACCAGCGTCAGCACCATGACGGCTGCCGGCCCTGCTCGCTTCAGATCGCCCCCACCCGCAGCACGTTTACCTGGACATGAGCCGGCCGCGACAGGACAAAGACGATCGCCTCAGCGACGTCGGCCGGCCGGAGCATCTGGTCGCGCCGCGTGAAACCCTCATGCGCATCCGGATTGATGGGATCCCACGCCGCCGTGTCGGTCGGCCCGGGCGAGATCAGCGAGAAGCGGATCCCCGAGTTGCCGAATTCCTCGGTGAGCACGTCGTGGAGCCCGCGGACGCCATACTTGGACGCGGCATAGGCGGAGTTGCCGGAGAAGCCCTGGGCATCGGCGATCGAGCCGATCAGGACATGGCTGCCGCTGCCGCGGATCTGCATCGGGGGGAGGAAGTGCCGCGCCAGCGCGAGGGGCGCCTCGAGGTTGATCGCGATCTGTTCCCGCGCGAGGTCGTCGCTGGTCTCCGCCAGCGGCGCCAGCAGGAACGCGCCGGCATTGCTGACGATGGCCTCCGGGACACCGAACCGCTCGCTGATCTGGGCGAAGGCGGCGGCCCGTGCGTGCGGGTCGACGAGGTCGACCTGCAAGTCGATGGTGTGCGGCACCGCCGGCATCGCCGAGCGCGACATCCGGATCACCCGCGCCCCCTGCTGGGTGAGGAGGGCGGCGGTCACCGCGCCGATGCCGCGCGATGCGCCGGTGACGAGGATGGTCTGTCCCGCGAAGGGCTTGGTCATGTCAGGGTCCGGTGTATTCGACGAAGTTGCGCGGAGTTTCCCAGAGCCTGATGCAGGACAGCCGGCCGGCCGGGAGTCGCGGGGCGAGCTGTTCCCAGATGA
>JANYAG010000348.1 GCA_025361465.1 Gemmatimonadota bacterium | reverse complement strand
ACGAGGGCGCTCATGGTCAGTTCTTCCAGAGCCACATCATGAGCGTCGACACCGTGGCGATCCCCATCGAGGTGATCGCGGCGTTGCGGTGGGTGTTGACGCCGGTCGTCGTCCGCCGTGCGCCACTGGCAGTCGATGCGGTGTAAGCAAATCCCGCATCGGCCGTGAGCATCAGCAGCGAGTGGATGATTCGCTTGGTTCGGCCGACGGGCTCATGGCGTGATTCGTAGAGATTCCACACCCCGGTCACCGTGTTCACGGCGAACAGCCCGCCGAGCACGCTGGCGAGCGCCTGGTGGGTCGAGCGCAATGACGAATGCCGGTCGTAGGTGCCGCTGCTCTGCTGATTGAGCAGCTTCTGCCCCACGGCCCATGTCGCCGCGAAGAGCGGCAGCTCGGCATAGGACGCCCAGCGATGAATCGTCAGCCGCGTGTAATAGAGCTCGCTGTACTCGATTGCCCGGGGACGCCGGGCCGTGTCAGCGACGATCGGCCCGATGCCCAGCCGATCGGCCCCGAGTGCGGGACCGGCCGGGCGCGGCAGCACCGCGCTGGAGGTGTCGGGCGGCGACCCCGGATCGGCTTGCGCGGCGATGGGCCGGGTGGCGGCACACAGCGACAGCGCTGCGATGGAAACAAGGCGGATGCGCAGGGTCACGGTTGGCTCGGTGTGGTGTCAGCCAGGGCGATCCGGTACCGCGCCCCTTCGAACGGTTGGACGGGACCGGAACGAACGCCGTCCTTGCGAAAGAGCACCCGGGTGCCAACGACGATGCGAACCCGTCCGAGCGACGCCGGGATCTCCACGATGTATTCCTCGGCGGGCACGCGATTGTCGACCAGCACTCGTCCCTCGTTGACCGTGTAGCCCACGTCGCCGCCTCGCGAACGGACCGTCACCTGGGCACCATCGACCAGGTGGACCTCGAGCGTGCCGGTGTGTTGTGGCTGCCGGAATTCCACCCTGAGCGAGGCGGGAGCGGGCAGCGCGATCCCTGTCGGCGCGATGCTGGCCGACTGCCGTAATGCCGCCCCGGGCAGGGAGACGGCCTGCCGGCTCGCAACCGGCAGCGCCTGGCGGACAATCCAGCGATGCAGCGGCGAGGCGGGAATCGTCATCGCCGCAGCGGCCGCAACCGCGAAGATCGTGATTTCGGCCACGAGCAGCACGCGACGACGAACGCGTGAGGGTTGCGCCGCGATGATGTCGCGCGCCGAACGCGCTGGCACCGGATGATCAAGCGCCGTCAGCAGTCCGCCGACAAAGACATCCTCCGCCGCGAGCTGCTGCATCCGCTGCTGGCAAACCTGGCAGATGTCGAGGTGTTGCCGGAGGTCGGCACGCACCCATGCCGGCTCGTGCACGGCCTGAATCAGCTCGTCCTCAGGGGGATGATGCAGCTCATGCATCGACACCGTACAACTCCTCCCATGCCCGGCGAAACGCCGCCGTGGCTCGAAGCAGAATGGTTCCCACACTCGAAGGATTCAGGTCGAGCGCCAGGGCGATTTCGCGGTAGCTGTACCCGCCGTGACGGAGCAGCAGGGCGTCCCGGTCGCGGTCGGCGATGCGCGCCATGGCACGGCGAACCATCGCTCGGCGTTCGGTCGACTCGAGGGAGGCCGCCGGGTCGAGTGGCGCGGAAGACATCGCCACACCATCGGGCACGGTGCCGAGCAGTCGCAAATGACGACCGGCGCGACGACGGTCGTCGCGCAGCACGTTCGACGCGACCGTGACCAGCCATGCGCCGGGATCATCGGGCATTTCTCGGCGAGCGAAGAGACGAATGAACGCTTCCTGCGCCGCATCCGCCGCCAGTGACGGATCGCCTGCCAGGCGATCGAGGTAGCGGAACAGCCGGGGGAATTGCTCCTCAAACAATCGGGTAAATGCGGCCTCGAAGGCACTCTCCAGGGCACCGGGCGCAGGGCGCCGGAACGAGAGAGAAGGCCGTCGAACCACGAAGGGCTCCGAATGGGAGAGAGAGAGCGCAAGCAGGTTGGTCACGGGGATGGAACGTCCTACGCCAACCCTTTGTGACAGACCGCGACGAACAGCTACCGGATCAGAAGATCCAGCCCAACTCGAGCGTCACGGTCCGAGGGGCGCCGCGCACGATCCGCAGCGAGCCACCGGTCTGACTCGCCAGGCCGATGCCGTTCGGCGTGTTGAGCAGATTGCGGATCCGCAGCGTCGTACTCAACGCCCCGTGCAGGCCGGCCAGGCCAACCGGCCAGTTGCGCCGGACGCCCATGTCGACGCGTGTGTACCCCGGCAGCCGCTCGAGGTTGACCGGGCCGGCCTGATTGACCGGCGTTCCGGAAAGCTCGCCGGTGAGGGTCGGCAGGTGATCGGGCAACCACTCCACTCCCGTGGTGGTGACCGACGACGGTTCACCTGCGCCGGTCGTCAGCGAAAACTGGGCGGCCATGCGGCGGCCGAGCCGGTAGTCGAAGCCCCCGGCCACGGTCCACGGCCGTTCGATGCCGGCATGGTATTCCTGCCCGCCATACGCACGGACTGACCGGGCCAGCGAGACGGAGGCGTGCGCGGCGAGGGCGTGGCCGGCATAGGCGGCTCCGAGCACCACGCCTGAGGCGTGCCCCCGGCCGATCAGCAGCGAGTCGCCGACAAAGAGTCCCCCGGTGGTCCCTGCGGGGAGGGCCACGCCATTCCAGCGCCGGAGGTAACTGTCCAACGTGACGGTGAGGCCGTTGCGCAGGCGATGCTCAACGCCGACACCGAACTGATCAGCGCTCGCGGTCGGCAGGTTGCCGCCGGCGGCCTGGGGCAGTTCAATTCCGATCAACGTGCCGAGAAGATTCTCCTCGTTCAGCATCGATTGCAGCGTCTGGTGCGTGCGACCTGCGCCCAGGTCGACATGCGTCGTGCTGGAGAGACGGACCGTGACATCGAACCGGGGCTCGAGATTGAACGCATTGCCGGCAGACGCGTTGCCACGCAATCCGGCGCGCCCAACTATCCGCGTGTTCGGACGCCAGCTCCATTCGGCGAAGAGGGAACCCACGACGGGAGACACCACCGTCGCAGTGGTCCGGGTCGCGACCGTACTGTCCGTCGATAACTGGGTCGCCCAGTAGGACGTCGCCGGGCGCACCAGCGACGCCCCGAAGAAGCGTGATCCGTGCGCCGATTCATGGCCCACTTCCGCCGACAGCCCGACTTCCGACACGTTGCTCTGCAGTTCCGCGGCACCACCGGTGGGAACCCAGGAGATAACGCTGCCGGCGCCAGCGTACCAGGCCCGCAGCCGCGCCTCGCCCCCGTCCGAGGCGAGCCGCGTCCACGTCGCCCCGACGGTACTGCTGCTCCAGCCAAGCGTGGTGCCGGCCGCGAGCCGGGCCGCAGTCGACAGCGTGGCGTCATCGGCGCTCGCGGACTGGAGCCCGAGCTGGTTGCCACTCAGGAATGACACCAGCCGCAATGATCCGCCAGCGGCCGCGATGCGGACCACTCCGATGAAGTCACGGTAACGCGCGTCCTGCTTGAAGCCGTCACCGACCTGCCATGGATTGCCGAAGCTCGTGCGCGCCCCGAACAGGTAGCTGACGCGAGGGCCCGCCACGGAGCCACGGACCAGCCCCCGCACATCGGATCCACTGACGGCACCGCCGAAGGTGCCGCCGCTCCCCTCGGAATCGGCCGTCTCCAGCTCGACAACCCCCGAAAGCCGGCCACCAAATCGCGCTGAACTGACGCCGGTGTGCACATCCATGAAGGAAATGGCATCCGGAACAATCGCACTCGAGGCGTTGCCGAAGTGCGAAGCGCCGTAGATCGGAAGGCCGTCGAGCAACACCAGGTTGTCCGCGCTGCCGCCGCCGCGAATGCTCAGCGACGTCGCATCCTCCCCGCGCCCGACGACACCCGGTACGGTGGCAAGGGCCTTCTGGACGTCAACACCCTGGGAAAGCATGTTGGCCTGCCAGCCCTGACCGATGCGATACCGGCCGAGCTCATGCGAACCATCCGCGCTCGTCGGCCAATCGAGCGGCGTGCCTCGGGGGTTCGGGGCCGAAACGCTGATGGTCGGCAGCAACACCACGGAAGGCGACAACTCGATGTCGATGGTGATATCGCTGGCGTCGGTCAGCAGCGCCGAGATGGCCCGCGGGGCGTACCCGGTCCTGAAGAACCGCAACTCGTGGGACCCGACACCGAGCGTCGACACCGTGTAGCGACCGAGACTGTCCGTCGCCGTGCGTGGCAACCCATCCACTTCAACCCGGACTCCCGGCAACGGCAAGCCCTCCGTGGAACGAACGGTTCCATGGACTCCGCCGGGAGTGAACAGCAACGGGAACACCGTAAAAAAGAGAATCGAGATCGCTATGTCCTTTCCGAGCTAACGCATCACGATTGAACCGGGAGTCCAGGCGATCGACCCGCCGCCCTGTCCAAACCCTACGTCCGCACGCCCAGATTCGTTGACGAATCTACCCAGGAGGCTCCCCACACCTTCGAGCCCACCGGTGGACCTGGAGGGGAGATTCCATTGGCATTCCGCCGCTCCGGCGCGAGAATTCGGGCGGTCTACCTCCCGGAGCCACCCGTGCGCCTCGCCCCTGCCCTCGCTCGTCTCATGCTTGTTGCCACCGCGCTGGCCTGCTCGCCAGCGTCCCGGCAGGCGCCAGCGACGGCGCCCACCCCGGCCCTTGGCGCCAGTTACCCCACCGAGCTCCGCTGGGTCCGGACCTCGGCGGAGTATCGGGCGCTGGTGCTGCAGACCTACCGGGCGGCGGGGAGCCATCTGGCCGACGCCTCGCGAGGGCTGCCACAGGGTCGCTGGGCCGTGATCCTGGATCTCGACGAGACCATGATCGACAACTCCGGGTACCAGAAGCGGATCGGGGCGGCCCACCAGCGGTACTCCGATTCGAGCTGGGCCCGGTGGGTCGTCGAGAGCACCGCCCCAGCAATGCCCGGCGCCGTCGAGTTCACCCGTCAGGTCCATGCCCTCGGCGGACTCGTGGCCATCGTGACCAACCATGCCGAGTCGCTCTGCGTGGTGACCCGGAAGCACCTGGTGACCGTCGGCATCGACGCCGACCTCGTGCTCTGCCAGCCACCGGGTGGGAACGACAAGAACCCCCGATTCCGCCAGGTCCAGTCGGGAACTGCAATGACCGGCGTCCCGCCGCTCCAGGTGGTCGAGTGGATCGGTGACAACATCCAGGACTTCCCGACATTGACCCAGGGGGCACGAAACGATCCCGCCGTCCTCGCAGAATTCGGCATCAGGTATTTCGTCCTGCCGAACCCGATGTACGGCTCCTGGGAGAAAAATCCCGACCAGTAGGTTCCGATCACGAGTTGGTTGTTGCCGTTCCCGGACCATAGAATTCCTCGGTCACCCTTGGCCATTCACGACGGAGTGCTCGATGCCTGAACCGATACCTGCGACCGGGGCCAAGCCCGGCGCCGAAGACATGTTCGAGATCTTCTACTCCCCGTCGGCGGTGTTCGAACGGCGACGCGGCGGCGAGTTTGGCCTGCCGCTGATTGCGCTGGTGGTGGTCGCCACGGTACTGATGCTTGCCACCAAGGGGCTGATGCAGCCGGTCCTCGATGCCGAAATCGCCACCGGTCTGTCGAAGGCCGCCGCCAAGATGACACCGGAACAACTCGAACAGACCAAGTCGGTGATCGGTTTCATGACCACCGCCGGCGTCCCGTTCATCTTTTTGCTCACGCCATTCCTCCTCGGCGGGGCCCTCTGGCTGGCCGCTCGCGCCATCCAGTTGAAGTCGAGTTACAGTGTTGCCGTCATGATCGCGACGTTCGCCTGGTACCCGCGCCTGATCGAGTCGGTTGTTGCAGCCCTGCAGATGGCCCTGATGCCAAACATCGTCGCGACGTCCCGGCTCTCGCTCAGCATCGGCGTCGGCCGGTTCCTCGACGGTTCCCACCCGAACCTGGCCACCGCGCTGTTTGGCCGCGTCGACCTGTTCACCCTCTGGGCCACCGTTCTCATCGGCGTGGGCTTCATGGTCACGGCCAAGGCGACAAAAGCCCAGGCGATGACCATCGGTGTCATCGCATGGGTTGTCGGAGCGCTGCCACTGATCTACGGGGCATTGAAGAACTGACGCACCGTGCCCGCTGCCTTCACCCGCCCGTGGTCCGACTGTAACCTGGGGGCGGCGGGGGAGGTGGCGGCGGCGGTGGGACGACATTCCCCTGACCGACCAGCACGGCGCCGGTCATGCTCGGGTGGATGTTGCAGTGATAGGCGTACACTCCCGCCGTCGAAAACGCCCGCGAGATCGACGTGTTGCTGTTGGCGCCGTCAATGTTGGCGGGAACACCGACGACGGGATCAAACGTGACATTATGCCCAACGCTCGCGAACACCCAGGTAACCTTGTCGCCCACCGCAATGGAGATGGAGCTCGGGGTGAACTGAATCGCCGCACTCGCCTGCACCAGATTGCCGACCATGTTGCTCGCCGCAGTGGGCGACCCGCCACCACATCCTGCCAGCGCCAGAACTGCCAGTAGTGCCGGCAGTCCCTTCTCGAAATCCCGCGTCATCGCAACCTCCTCACCGATCGGTCGCCAACCACGACTGCACCTCAGGGGGTGCTCAATGGATATACCCGAGGGTTTCAGTCGGAAAGGGACGGCGGCCGAGTTCAGCTATCGGGGAGGTCGCGTTCCATTTCGCTACGTACAAAGAAGACGATGGCCGCGGCAATCCAGAGCGGGATGTCACCGAAGATCTTCATCGACAGTCCAGCGAGCTGGATGTCCTGGTTGGCGGAAAAGTGGATCGAGACTCTCGGCGCGAGTTCGTAGAGCCGGTAGAGTGGCCAATCGGAGAAGACCATCATCATCGCGGGGAGCGTCGGAACGATGGTGGCGCCGAAGATGTAGCCGACGGTGCCCCAGACACCCAGGCAGCGGAATGCCGTTGGCGCGACGATCGGCCACCAGAGGAACAGCCCCGCCAGGAGCCAGGCGAAGTCGATCGCCATGGTTCCCAGCTGCGAAGTCATCGCGACATCGACCACGCCAGGAACGTGCGTCACCAGGACGAGGGCGTTGTAGCAGAGCAGCCCAGGGAGTGGCCGTGCCAGCCATCGCAGTACCCGGCGGGCGCGCGAGCCCTCGGGCGCCAGCGCCAACCACCCCTCGACGGGAACCGAGTGCAGCAGGCAGAGCCCGACCACCAGGGTGAGCAGCAGGAACTGCAGGGTATGGACGCTGGCGAGGTAGCCCGCGCCGAGCTTGCCGAGCGGCCAGTCGAAGGTGACCAGGAGCGCCACCCACCCCAGGACGAATGGTCGCCAGGGCCGGCGCGGCCAGCGCTGTGCGGTGCCGAGCGACCACCAGCCGGCCGCGATCGCCAGCAGCACCAGGTGCACACCGGGGTACCACTGCCAGGACCAGGTCCAGGGAAGGCCGGTTGCGGCACACCACCATTGCAAGAAGCGCTCCCCGTCTCAGGCGTTGATCATTCACAGTGAACGGTGATTGGTGAACGGTGAACGAATCACCATTCACCAGTCACCGTTCACCTTCTCTTCACTGCCTGTTCCCGGCGAAGGCGACCAGCAACGGCAGGTCGTGCGCCCAGTCCGCCTGCCGAGTCCCGAAGGCATAGCGGACGCGGGCGAGCCCGTCCTTGGTGAACGCGATCACGGCCGAGGCATGCCCGACCGTGTAGCTGCCGTCCGCCTTGGCAGGGTTCTCGTAGGCGAGGCCAAGCTGCAGGGCCTGCTGCAGCGAGGCGAGGCTGGAATCACTGCCGGAGACGCCAATGAACGTCGGGTCGAAGGCGCTGACAAAGGACCCAAGCACCGCCGGAGTGTCGCGCACGGGATCGATGGTGACGAACACCACCTGGACACTGCCCTGCACCTCCGACGGCATTTTCTTCAGGACGGCCGCGAGATTGGCGAGGTGCACCGGACAGACATCGGGACAGTGCGTGTACCCGACCATCAGCAGGGTCACCTTGCCCGCGGTGGCGCCGGGCAGGTGGAGCGGTTGCCCGTGCGAGTCGGTGAAGCTGAGATCGGGAACCGTCAGCGGCTCCGGCATCTCGACCCCGAGGAAGCCATGGGCCGAAAGGGCGCGCTCCGTGCCGGTGCCACAGGCCAACACACCAGCCAGGAGGAGGAGCGCGCTCTGTCGCCTCACTTCACCGCAATGACGGAGAACGGGATGAACCCCTTCACGGCATGCCCATCATCCGACACGGTGGCCCAGCTCACGAGATACTTCCCGGGTGCCAGCGGCTTGGTGACTGGACCACCGAAGGTCGCGGCATCCTTCTTCTGAGTGATCACCAGCTTCTCGACCAGCACCGAGTCAGACCTGAGAATCGCGATCCGGGAGAGCGCCACCTTGACGTCCTCCGTAAAGGTGAGCGACACACTGGTTGGTGCCGGCCCGGACGAGTTCCTGGCCGGGCTCGACGACTTGAGCTCGGTGTGGAACCTCGTGGCGGTTGCCACGCTGACGATCGCACCCAACGTCAGGAATACCTTCAACATCATGCCACTCCCTGCAATGAGTTCACGACAGAATCAGGCCAACGCGGCAAAGATAGGGTCATGGCGCCGACACCGCGATCGAATCGACAAAGTAGGACGTGTCCCCGAAGCACTTCGTTGGCACGCCGCGATGCTCGTGATAGTGCAGGACCACGCGCTTGCCGAGCGCAGACCCGATCTGTTGCGCGACGGCATCGTCGCGGACCGAGAAGCTCCACAGGGTCGGTGCCACGCCGGGAACGGTGGTCATCGCCAGCTCGCCCTCCCAGGTCTTGCAGACCCAGCCCTTGTCGGAAAACTTCTGCAGGATGCCGGCGCGCACGCCGGTGGAGTATGACCACTTCAGGGTGATCCCCGCGTAAATCGAGAAGAGCAGCAGCGGCAAGAGCAGCGCGGTGCCAACGACGAACAGCAGCCGGCGGCCACGACGCGGAACAGCGGAATCAGTCACGGCAAGTCTCCTGTGAATTGACGACGATCTCCATCACCGGTTCCCGCCACGCAAACCGGTCGAGAACACGAAGCCCTTCCCCACCACCACGACCCAGCCACCCGGTTCACGCTCGTTCCGGAACCTTCGCACCAGGTCAACCCGGCTCGACTCCTGATCCGGGGCGCGTGAGGGACCGATGCGCAGGCCGACGCCAGCATCCCAGCCGCGGCGAGGGGTTTCGCCCTGCCACCACGCACCACCATGGTCGGCAAACGCCGACAGGCCGACGCCGGTCACCTTCATGAAATCCTGCGTCAACGTGTAACGATACTCCGCGGTGCCGAAATATTCGCGGTCGCCGGTGAAGGCGTGCTCCCGGAACCCGCGCGGTCCGGCCCCGAGCCCGAGATCGAACTCGCTGCCCGGCACCGGCAGGGACAGCGCCCCCAGCTCGGCGTGAACCAGCAACTGATGGCGCGGGCTCGGGATGAAGACGGCCGTCGCGCCGATGGATACCTGTCCCGAGTCGAGGCCCGCCGCGGTGTAGAGCCCTCCCACTGACAGGTCACCGTAGGCGAAGCCCCCAGGAAAACTCACCCCGGCATGGGCGGTGAGCAGCGGAGCGATGCCATTGCGGGTATAGCCGAGTGCTCGTGGGGCGGCGAGCGCCGTGAGTCGCACCACCCCACTGAGGTCGATGTACTCGTCAACCCCAAACGACTGATAGCCGCGCACCTTGGCGTGATGATCGTGTCGCGCCTCGACGAAGAGACCCGCGGCCCCGGTGACGGTGCGTGTCGGAATGTCGACCAGATCCGCCGTGGCCTGATCCGTGAAATCGTCGCGCCGAACCTGCACAACCGCCCCGGCCCGCAGGTAGCCGAGCGGCGAGGCCCGGAGCGCGCGGCCCGCCTCGAGACGCGCCAGCACGTAGCGCCGTTGCAGCGTGTCGCTGGCGACTTCGATCCCCTCGCGGAAGCGCAGCACCCGCTCACGCCTCGTGTCGAACGTCACCGCCGCACCGAATCGCGACTCGTTGGCGAAGAACGGCCACGAAACGGTGCTCGACAGCAGACGCCCGTCGGAACGGTTGGTGTAGGTGAGGTTGGCGCCGACCTTCCCGGCGATGAGCCGCGTCTTGCGGAAGGCGAGGATGGTGCTGCTGCGGTCCGGGTCCTTGCGGTAGTTGAGTTCGGTGTGGGTCGCCGTGCCGAGGAGATTGTCCTCGATCAGGGCAAGGGTGTACACCACCGAGCCGCCGGTCGAACGAAACCGGATGTCGGGCCGAGTACTCCAGCCGTCACTGGTCACCACCCGCATGGTGAACCCCGAGTCGGTGGTCGCCGAATCAACACTCACCCGCCGGAACACTCCCAGCGACTTGAGGTTGCGTTCGGTCTCGGCGGCGCGTGCAGAATCGTACCGGTCACCGACATGGAGCAGGAACTCGCTCCGGATGATCGGTGGCTGGGTCCGGATGTGCAGCGTGTTGACGAGGCGCAGCAGCCAGAACTTCGCTTGTTCTTCCTGGTCGAAGACGTTCCGCCGTTCGAGGGTGATCCGGGAGATCACCGCACCGGTGTCGGGGCGGGTCTGGGCAGCAAGGGCAGCACGGTGGCAGGGGAGCGAGGAGGCGACCAGCAGGCCGACGAGGAAGGACTTCGCGCTGCGCCAGACGACAGGGAACACCACAGGGTCAGCTCAGGCTCTCCAGCAAGCGCCAGAGCTCCAGCGGCGAGAACTCGGCGAACCGGGTCTTCACGTCGGCCACGGTCCACTCGCGGAAGATCCAGGCGGAGCTGCGGCGCACCTCACCCGCGATAAAGTGCACCCTCCCCGTCGCGACCGGCCCGTCCTGGCGGGTCTCAAGGTGAACGGCCCACGTCGTCCCGCCACGGGCGAGGTCGCCCATGTGGTTCGCGTTGGACAGGTCGAGGGTATCGGGCGCTGGTGTCGTCATTTCCATGGCTGGAAGAGTCATTCAAGGGTAGCGAGAACGGACGGCCCGCGCCAGCAGGGCCCCGCTATATTGGTCGGCGAGCAGCCGATACTCCCCTGATCTCGATCCCGGAGCCGCGTGTGTCACCAACCCCAGGTTCACCCTGCCCCAGCTGCGGCGCTGCCGCGAGCGGGCCCTTCTGCTCCAATTGCGGCGCACCGATCGGCAGCCGCGCCTGTGGCAACTGCGGGACCACGCTGGCCGCGGGCGCCAAGTTCTGTCACAAGTGCGGCGCCGCACCGGGACAGGGTGCGGGCAGGGCCGGCTCCCAGGGGAACCCGATGGGCCAGGGCGCCGGCGGCACGATGGCGAAGCAGACGCCATGGATCATCGCGACCATCCTGGTGGTGGCGACCGTCGCGGGGATCGCCCTGAGTGCCCGAAACAAGGGGGCCGCCGCCACCGAACAGATGGCCAATGCGGGCAACGCCGCGCCCGGGGGCGCTCCCGCCAGCGACGGAACCGGTCCGGCCACCATCGACATCTCGAAGATGTCCCTCAGCGAGCAGTACATCAAACTCATGAATAAGGTCACCGCCGCCGCCGAGAATGGCGACAGCGCGACCGTCGTCAACTTCACACCCATGGCGCTCGGGGCGTACACCAACCTCCCCCCCGCCGATCGTGACATCGACGCCCGATACCACGCCGCCATGCTGCAAACCAATGTCGGGATGTTCGCAGCGGCTCTTGCCCTGGCCGACACGATCTCCAAGGAAGCGTCCGACAACCTGATGGCCGATTACATCCGGATCATCGTGGCACAGGATCAGGGCGACTCCACCAAGGCCAAGGCGGAGCGGGCGAAGTTCCGCCAGCATTTCGACACCGAGATGAAAAAGAAGCGGTCGGAGTACGAGGCCCACACGAGCTTCCTGGAGAACTACCGCAAGGGAGCGGGCGCCAAGTAATGACCACGACCATTCGCGTCGCCCACAGCCCTGATTCGGACGACGCGTTCATGTTCTATGCGCTGGCCGAAGGCAAGATCGATACGGGCGACCTGCGGTACGTGCATGAGCTGTCCGACATCGAGTCGCTCAACCAGCGTGCCCGCAAGGGCGAGCTGGATGTTTCGGCGGTGTCGATTCATGCCTACGCCTATCTGGCCCACGACTATGCCCTGCTCGCCAGCGGCTCCTCGATGGGCGATGGCTATGGCCCACGGCTGGTGTCGACGTCGGCCAAACCGGTCGATGCGCGCGCCGCGGCGAAGGGAAAGCGGATCGCCATCCCCGGCCTCTTTACCACCGCCTACCTCGCCCTCCGTCTCTGGCAACCTGATTTCGAGCCGGTGGTGATGCCCTTCGACCAGATCGAAGATGCCGTCCATCGTGGCACCGTCGATCTCGGCCTGCTGATTCATGAAGGGCAGCTGACCTATGCCGATGATGGCCTGAAGCTCTGGGCGGACATGGGCGAATGGTGGCTGCAGGACACCGGCCTGCCGCTCCCGCTCGGTGGCAACGTCGTCCGGCGGGACCTCGGCCGCCCAG
>JANYAG010000147.1 GCA_025361465.1 Gemmatimonadota bacterium | reverse complement strand
CCTCCATGCTGCTGCGCTGGCCCACCCGCCGCCCCAACGCCTCGAGGGCAGCGGCCAAGCCCAGCTCGCCCAGCAGGCCGGGAAAGACCGAATCGGCCATCGCCGCGACCTCATCGGCCATCCCGATGGCAATCTCGCGCGCCGCCTCGATATTGTCGGCCACCCGGGGATCGCTGTTTTCCACGGCCGCGGCCGTCAGCCGCATGCTCAGGGCCGCAATCTGCTGCGCCGTCGCCTCCCGCAGCGTCTCGGCCAAGGTGGCCCGTTCGGCCTCGCGCATCTCCAGGCTCAGCCGGGCCAGCTGACGGATCCGGGCCCGGTCCTGTTCGATCTGAAGCAGCAGCTGGTTGAACGAGTCGCGCAGGTCGATGAACCGGTCATCCGCGACGGCGGACGACTCGATTCGCTTCCCGAAATCGCCCGCCGCGATATGGCGCGCCGCGGCCTCGAGCTCATCCAGCGGTCCCAGGGCAACCTGGACCAGGAACATGCTCAGCCCCAGACTCGCCGCCAGGGTGATGCCACCCAGCACGAGCAGGTCGCGCCCTTCCCACAGGGCCACCACTCCCGAGGCAGCCACCGCCACGAGCAGGTTGGCGCCCAGCAGTTTGACCATCAGCGGCACGCGCAGCAAGCGCCCCCGGATCCCTGCCACGAACGTGGTGGGCGTCGGGGACGTGCGAGTGTCGGCTGGCGCCGATGGAGGGCTGCTGCTGGTCATCTCGGTGGTCACCACGGGAGGGTTGAGGTCATGCTAACGTATCGACAGATGCGATCAATCAGTATCGGGAGAGGACGGGCTCGCTGTGGGGAACTTGGGAACCCGGAGTGAGGTATTCCCTGACATGCCGGGAGCACGCTAGACTTCACGCCGCCCCGAACCGGACCACCATGACCGAACTTTCTGTTGGTACGCAGGTGATCCGCTTGGTGATCCTCTTCCTGGCCGGGGGAGCGATCGCGCTCTTTCTCCAGCAGGCGGTCGCCCGCCAACTCCGGGGTCGAACCCTGGCGGAGCAGCTCCTCCAGGCCTCGCAGGCGCAGATCGCCGGCATTCTCGCCATCGCCGCCGACGCGATCATCACGATTGACGACTCCCAGTCGATCGTGCATTTCAATCGCGGCGCCGAGGAGATCTTCGGGTATCAGGCCGCGGAGGTCGTCGGCAAGCCGATTGAACTCCTGCTGCCCGAGTCAACCCTCGGGGGGCACCGATCGCATGTCGCCCGCTTTGCCGCATCGAGTGAAGACTCGCGCCATATGGGGTCACGCAATGAGGTCGCCGGGCGTCGCCGCAACGGGGAAGAGTTCCCCGCCGAGGCCTCGATCACGAAGTTGCCGACGGCGGCCGGCATGCTCTTCTGCGTGGTCCTGCGCGATGCCACGGAGCAGCGACGGCGCGAACAGCATGACCACATGCTGGCGGTGGCCGGCGCTCGCCTGGCCACCTCGCTCGATTACGACGCCACGCTTCGCATCGCCGCCGAACTGACCGTGCCGACGATCAGCGATTGGTGTGTCCTCGATGTCATCGAACCGGGACCCGGCGAGACCAAGTCCCTGCATCGGGTGGCGAGCGTGCATCACGACGCCGAACGAGATGCGATCCTGCGGGAGATGGAGCGCCACGGCCTCGACTGGGATGCCCCCAGCGCCGTCATCGACATGCTGCGCACCGGCGAGCCGCTGCTCCTGCCCGAGGTCAGCGACACCTGGCTCGAGGCCCACTCGGAGAGCACCGAGGAGCTGGTGGCCACCAGGACCCTTGGGCTGGCGTCACTGCTGATCGTGCCGCTGCTGGCGCGCGAAGTGGTCTTCGGCGCGATGGCGATGGGCCGGGACCACGACCGACGGCCCTTTGACCAGGGCGACCTCGACCTCGCCCGGGCCATCGGCTTCCGTGCCGCCCTCGCCATCGACAATGCCCGGCACTACAGCGCCGAGCGTCGCGCCACCACCTCGCGCGACGAATTGCTGGCCATCGTCTCGCACGACCTGCGCAATCCCGCCGCTGCGATTGCGATGTGCGCCAAGGCGCTGACCGCAGGCCATGCCGCGTCCGACGCCGAGCGGGAATCGCTGCTGGGAACGATCTCCGAATCAGCGGACTGGATGCGACGGCTGATGCAGGACCTCGTCGACGTGGCCAGCATCGAGTCGGGGCGACTGTCGGTGGTGCCGGAACGGCAGCCGGCGGAGCCATTCATGCTCGCCACCATCGAGATGTTCAGCGCCCGCGCCCGCCAGGAAGCAAAGACCCTGCGCACCGAGATTCCGGGGTCGCTGCCCTGGGTGGTGGCCGATCGTTCTCGCGTGATGCAGGTGCTCGCCAACCTGGTCGACAACGCCCTGAAGTTTACTCGCGAGGGAGGCAGCGTCGTGGTGTCCGTGCTGTCACGACGGGAGGAGCTGGAGTTCACCGTGCAGGACACCGGCCCCGGGATCCCGCCGGAGCACCTTCCCCACCTCTTCGACCGCTTCTGGCACGCGCGTGTCGACAACCTCTCCCGCGGCTCCGGGCTGGGGTTGGCCATCGCCCGCGGGATCATCAGTGCGCACGGCGGCAAGATCTGGGTCGACACCACCGTCGGCGTGGGCAGCGCCTTCCACTTCACCCTGCCCGTCGCCTCCTAGTCCCGCCTCACCGCCTGGGCTCGCCGAGCTCGCTGGCCGCGGCGTCATCGAGCAGCCAGCGCCCACCTCGAGCAAATTGCACCGGCAGCGTCAACGGCTCTTCGGCTCCCTCGAGTGCGCGCGCGACCATCGCCGCCTTGTCCCGGCCACGCACCAGCACGAAGACCGCACGGGCCGCCGCAATCACCGGTGGTGTAATGGTCAGCCGGTCCGATGGTGCGCTGGGCCCCCTCACTGCCACCACGCGCCGTTCCCGCTCGCGCAGCACGGCGGCCTGCGGGAAGAGCGAGGCGGTGTGACCGTCGTGGCCCATGCCCAGGAGCAGGACATCAAGCACCGCCGGCAGCAGCGCTTCATACTCGGCGGCGGCTTGCGAGCGGTCGAGCCGCTCGGCGGGCATCCGGTAAACCTGCGCCGGAGGAAGTGCGATGGTGTCCAGGAGCGACTCGCGCGCCATCCGGTAGTTGCTTTCCGGGTCATCCGGCGGCACCGCCCGCTCATCGCCGAAGTAGATGTCGACAGCCGACCAGCGGATCGGGGCATGCCGCGCCAGTGACTGATACACCGGCATCGGGGTCCCGCCGCCGGCGAGGGCGAGGGCGCAACGCCCCCGCGCGGTGATCGCCACCGCGATCGCCTCGGCGATCTCACCGGCGGCGACCGCAGGATACGCGCTGGCTGGAGCAATCAGGATGGTCAAGGCTACTTCTTCTCGTACCCCAGCACCCGCAGGGCATTGGCGATCACCACCAGGGTGCTGCCCTCGTGGCCAAGGACGGCCGGCCCGATGTGCAGCACATCGGTTGCCGCGAGGACCAGCAACGCGGCCATCGCGCCACCGGCGATGAAGAGATTCTGCCGGATCAGCTGGCGGGTCCGCCGCGCCACACCCACCGCGAACGGCAGCCGCGCCAGGTCATCCCCCATCAGCGCTGCATCGGCGGTCTCGAGCGCGACCGCAGTGCCCGCGCCACCCATGGCGATGCCTACGGTCGACGCCGCCAGGGCCGGTGCATCGTTGACCCCATCGCCCACCATCGCGACCGTGCCATGCTGCTTGAGCAGCTCCTGGATCGCCTCGACCTTGTCTTCCGGCATCAGGTCGGCGAGCACCTGATCGACGCCAAGCTCGCGCCCGACCGCCTCGCCGACGCCGCGATGATCACCGGTGAGCATCACCAACGGACCGAGGCCCATGGCGCGCAGCTCGGCCAGGACCGCCGGGACGGAAGGCCGCGGAGGATCGGCCAGCCCGATCACCCCGAGCCAGCGGTCGCCATGCCGCACCACCATCACGCTGCGGCCGCGCTGGCCGAGATCGGCCACCCGCTCGGTGATCTCGTCTGGCAGCAGGACGGCATCGTCGGTCCACATCCGCAGGTTGCCGATCTGCACCGCTTCGCCGGCGACGCTCGAATGCACCCCGCGCGCCGTCACGCTCTTGAGGTCGCCGGCTTCGGGAACCGTCACGCCGTCGGCGGCGGCTCGGCGCACCACCGCTTGCGCCAGCGGATGCTGCGACCGCGATTCCACCGCGGCCGCCACGGCGAGCAACTCGTGCGGCTCGATGCCCGGAAGCGACAACAGGTCGGTCACTTCGGGGTGGCCGAGGGTCAGTGTCCCGGTCTTGTCGAAGGCCATTGCGCGCACGCTGGCCAGGGCCTCGAGGTGCGCTCCGCCCTTGACGAGCACCCCGCGTCGCGCCGCCTGCGCGATGCCCGCCAACATCGCGGCCGGCGGACCCAGCACCAGCGCGCACGGTGAGGCGGCCACCAGCACCGTCATCCCGCGATAGAGCGATCGTCCCCACTCATCAATCCCGAGCAGCGGCGGCAGGATGATCAGCAGGATGTCGACGACGACAATCGACGGCACGAAGATCCGCTCGAACTGCTCGGTGAGCCGCTCCATCGGGGCCTTCGCCGACTGCGCCTCTTCGACCAGTTGAATCACGCGGTCGAGGGTGCGGTCACCGACGGCGCGTGTGGCCACGATCTCGAGCGCACCCTCGCCGTTGAGCGTGCCGGCGAAGATCTCGTCCCCGGGACCCTTGTCCACCGGCACCGATTCGCCGGTGATCGTCGACTGGTCGACCCCGGATGTGCCGGCGCGCACCACCCCATCGGAGGGGATGCGTTCGGCGGGACGCACGACGATGACGTCACCCACACGCACCTGCTCGACCGGAATCTCCTCCTCGACACCGTCGCGGAGCAGTCGTGCCTTCGGCGGGGCGAGGTTTGCGAGCGCGCGAATGGCTGAGCGGGCACGGTCGAGCGCATACGCCTCGAGCGCATTGGCGAACGCGAAGAGGAAGAGGAGGAAGGCGCCCTCGGCTTCTGCACCGACCGACGCGGCGCCGATGGCGGCCACCACCATCAGGAAGTCGATGTCGATCGGTGACTTGCGTTCACGAATCCTGGCGACGAGGTGGATCATCGGCTCGCGTCCGCCGATGATACCAACGATCGCGTAGCCGCTCAGGGCGACCCAGCGCGGAAACTCGCCACTCCCTTCGATGATCCACGAGGTGAGCAGCAGCAGGCCGGCCGCCCCGGCCCATGCCAATCCCTCGTGGCGAGAAAGGAACCGCGCGAGGGCCGTGGGGACCTGGGGCTCGGCAATCGTGCGCTCGAGCCAACCAGTCGGATCGCTCATCGGGTCCATCATCGAAGTGTCGTGGTCATGACCAAAGCTAAGCAGGGGCGACGCGATGCGTCGCCCCTGCTTGCGTGATCACCGACCGTTCACAACCCTGATGCTACTGCCCGCCGGCGCGGCCTCCCGCCTGTGGTGCCGGTGGGGCTGAATCCGTCGGCCAGACGTTGTCACGAGCGTTCCGGTCGGGAAAGCGGCCAAACGGATCGAGCGTGATCTTGACGATCTTCCGGCCGCCGAAGTTGAGCTTCGCCGCGAAGGTCTTGCTGCCGTTGAACCAGACCTCGACCGGGAAGGTCACCAACGCGCTGGCGCTGTCGAGCGCAACGCTGTTCGCCATCTGCTTGATCGCCAGTCCCTTCGGGGCGAACGCTACCTTCAGCACCACGGGCGAGGGCATCTGGCCATCCTGGCGCACCGTCACCGTGGTGTTGGAGCCTGCGGTGGTCACGCCCTGAATCGAGCCCTCCACCGATTCCGTGGTGAAGAGCCAGTAGTACCAGAACCAGCCAAGATCCTTGTGCAACGCGTTGTTCAGGAAGAAGGCGTAGTCCCACGGCGAGGGGTGCTTGAAGCGCCACGCCTTGGCATACTCGCTCATCGCCCGCTGCACCGCCGTGTCACCCACGATGCCGCCAAGCATCGAGAGCATCATCGGCGCCTTGCTGTACGCCTGGAAGCTGTAGTTGGGGCCACCATAGTTGGCGTCCCACATCAGCGGCGCTTCG
>JANYAG010000099.1 GCA_025361465.1 Gemmatimonadota bacterium | reverse complement strand
GCTTGAGCAGCGCCTTCACGACATCCTCAGCACCGCAGATGTTGCAGGGCGAGGTGGTGCACACCTGGATGAAATGCCGGCCGACGGGATGCGTGTGATACATGGTGTAGAACGTGACGACACCGCGCACGTAGGCGGGGGTAAGGCCGAGCTTCTCGGCCACCTCGCGTACGGCGCCCTCGGAGATCCATCCCCGCGCCTCCTGCACCAGCCACAACGTCGGCAGGAGAAGGGCCATCTTGTTGGGATACTTGGGATACAGGGCCTCGAGCTTGGCGAGTGGCTCGCCGACGAAGACCTGTTCGTGTGCCTCGGCGGCATGGGTGCTCACCGGTCGATCTCTCCCATCACGATGTCCACGCTCGCGTTGATGGCAATCACGTCAGAGAGCAACGCCCCTTCGCACATCTTGGGGAGCGCTGCCAGGTTGATGAACGAGGGCGGCCGAATGCGCCACCGCGCCGGCTTGGCCGTTCCGTCTGACACCAGATAGTAGCCCAGCTCGCCCTTGGGATTCTCGACGCCGAAATACACTTCGCCAGCGGGGGGCTTGACCCCTTCCATCACTTGCTTGAAGTGGAAGATCATCGACTCCATGTCGCTCATGGTGTCGGACTTCCGGGGGAGCGAGATCCGCGGATCGGCCACATCCACCGGCCCCGGTTTCAGTTTGGCGAGGGCCTGCTCGAGGATCCGGACCGATTGGACCATCTCTTCCATCCGAACCATGTAGCGGTCGTATACATCCCCGTGCTGCCCGATCGGCACGTCAAAATCGAACTCGTCGTATCCGAGATACGGTCGGTCCTTGCGGACGTCATAGTCCACACCGCTGGCGCGCAACATGGGGCCGGAAAGCGAATAGTTGATCGCTTCCGCGGCCGTCATGGCGCCGACCCCCTGCGTCCGCCCGCACCAGATCGCATTGCGGCTGAACATGGTGTCGACTTCACGCAGCGTCTTCGGGAAATCGCTGAGGAACGCCCGAAGGCCATCTTCCCATCCGTCAGGGACGTCGGCGATCATGCCACCGATGCGTGCGACCGACGTGGTGAGCCGCGCGCCGCACCAGGACTCCTGCAGGTTGTAGATCCGCTCCCGCTGCTCGAACATCCAGAGAAACGGGGTGAAGGCGCCGAGATCGATGCCGGTCGTGCCGGCCCAGACCAGGTGGGAAATGATCCGGCTCATCTCGCAAGCGATCACCCGCAGGAGGCGGCAGCGCTCGGTGATCTCCACGCCCATCAACGCCTCGACGGCCAGCGCGAAGGCGATGTTGTTCGCCATCGGCGACAGGTAGTCGGTCCGATCCGTGAGCGGGATGATCTGGTTGTAGAAGCGGTACTCGCCGAGCTTCTCGAATCCGGAATGGAGGTACCCGATGTGCGGGATGACGCGCTTGACGCTTTCGCCCTCGAGCTCGACGACGAGCCGGAGCACGCCGTGAGTGGCCGGGTGCTGCGGGCCGATGTTGACCAGCATGTGCTCGGCGCCGAATTCGTCATCGGGCCCTGCAGCGACGCCAAGCGGGATGTTGCGAACCTTACCCTGGGCATCGACCATCGGGGTGGCGAGCTCGAGTTCGATCGTCCGGGGGCTCATGTGGCCTGCTCCCTGGGGTGCGCGGCAAGACGTTCGACCATGTCCTTGGGCAGGGCGCGGTACGCCTCGCTGATCGACAACTCCTCGAGCGAATATTGCGCTTCGGGATTGTCGGCCAGCGCCTGCCGGGTCTGCTCCGAGCGTGACCAGCGTCCCCGAAGCGGGAACGACTTCCGCAATGGATGCCCCTCCGAGTAGGTCTCCCACATCAGGATGCGTCGCAGATCGGGATGATGCACGAAGACCACGCCGAACATGTCCCACGCTTCCCGCTCGAGCCAATCGGCACCGGCCCACAAGTCGAACACCGTCTCGACCCGGAGCGGACCGTCCGGATCAAGCAGGATCTTCACGCGCAGGTCAGCCTTGCGATCGAGGGATCGGAGCTGGTAGACGATCTCAAAGGGGAGTTCCGGATCGCGATGCTCGACGCACGTCACGTCGGTGAGGTAGTTGAATCGCTGCCCGGGGTCATCTCGGAGCCAGGCCAGCACGGCGTGCGCCTGTGCCGGTGCCACGCAGATCACGGCCTGATGATTCCCGACCATCGCGCGAACGACGGCACCCGGAAACGCCGCACGAAGTGCTGGGAGGGTGGCGGCGAGGCTGGCCTCGCCCACGTCCGGCGTTGTGGCGCGTTCCGCGGCCTGGTCCGTGGTCACGCCGACCTCGTCTGGTGGACGGAGTTGCCGAACGGCTCGGAGACTTCGTCGATCGCTTCCGGCCGGCGGAAGAGGCCGTCGGGCCCCATCAGATGCTCGACTCGCAGCGTTGGGTCGGCGAGTGACTCGCCCATGATCTTCTTGTGAAGCATCAGGATTCCGTACAGGAGCCCTTCCGGACGCGGTGGGCAGCCCGGCACGTAGACATCGACCGGGATGATCGTGTCGATCCCCTGCACCATGGCGTAGGTGTCGAAGATGCCGCCCGTCGACGCACAGGCGCCCATCGAGATCGCCCACTTCGGCTGCGGCATCTGGTCCCAGATCCGGCGGATGACCGGCGCGAGCTTGAACGGCAGACGCCCGGCACAGATCAGGACGTCGGCCTGGCGCGGCGAGTAGCTCATCCGCTCCATCCCGAAGCGGGAGATGTCATAGCGCGAGGCGGCGGTGGCCATGAACTCGATCGCGCAACACGCGGTCCCGAAGGGCATCGGCCACAGCGAGTTGGAGCGTGACCAATTGGCCAGGAAATCCAATCGGGTGGTGATCCAGTTCGGGGAGATCTGATCGAGCTCCCGCTGATCTGGCTCCGGGTTCACGTCGGTCGTCAATCCCATTGCAGCGCCCCACGCTTCCAGAGGTACACGTAGCCGACGCCGAGAATCACGACGAACGTGAGCATCTCGAGGAAGAGCACCCCACCGAGTTCCCGCAGCTGCTGAAAGGCAACGGCCCACGGCAGCATGAAGACCGTCTCGATGTCGAAGACGATGAAGAGCATCGCCACGAGATAGAACTTGACCGAGAAGCGTTCGCGCGCATCGCCGATGACCGGAATGCCGGACTCGTATGCGGCCTGCTTGACGGCGGTCGGGCGGTAGTTGGAGAGGAGGGTGGAAGCACCCACGATGAGGATCGCGTTGAACACCGCGAAGATCAGCAGGATCAGGATCGGGATATAGGGCTGCAGCATGCGTCCCCACGCCTCGTGAAAGATTTCACAACCGGGGTAAGCTATTGATGACAGAGGATGATTTCAACCTCCTCTCCGAATTCACCGGGTGTGGATAACCCGCGAGCCGATAGCAACTTGGGATCGGGTCGGGACGAATGCATCGGGACCTCCTGAACGGTATATTCCCGCCCGACCGACCGACCCCCCTTTCCACCCTCGAAACAGGCAGCCGATGTCCATCAAATCGGATCGCTGGATCCGCCGCATGGCGCGAGACCACGGGATGATTGAGCCCTTCGTCGATGGCCAGGTCCGTTCCGGCGCGATCTCCTACGGAGTTTCGTCCTACGGCTACGACATGCGGGTGGCGGACGAGTTCAAGATCTTCACCACGGCCGAGAGCACGTTGGTGAAG
>JANYAG010000092.1 GCA_025361465.1 Gemmatimonadota bacterium | reverse complement strand
TCGCCGGGCGCCGCGTGGTGGTGCCCCTCAACGAAGCCCTCCTGGTGCGAATCGAGTAGGATTCCACCCTGCGAGCATGTGGGAGGAGGAGCCATGGATCTTGATCTGCTGCGGCAGACCGAGTTTGCCGCGCTCGACGATGGCGGCATCTTTCTCAATAGTGCTTCGATCGGGCCGATGCCGGCGCGAAGCGTCGCGGTGCTGGGGGCCTGCAACCGCGATCGCGCGCGGCCGGTGATGTGGCCGGTGGATCGCATCAACACCATCCTCGACGAATCTCGCTGGAGCGCCGGGCGGCTCGTCAACGCCGGCGAAGACGAAATCGCGTTGATGCCGAACACTACGACGGGGCTCAACATCGCGGCGCACGCATTGCCGTTGCGGCCGGGCGACGTGGTGCTCACCTTCGACAAGGAGTTCCCCTCGGTCATCGCCGCCTGGTTCGGGTTGCGAGCGAAGGGGGTCACGCTCGAGCGACTGCGGCCGACGCCCGAAGGCTGGCCGGATGAGGAAGCGCTGCACCAGCGGCTCACCGACCCGGCGGTCAAGGCCGTGTGCGTGTCGCTGACGCAATTCAGCAACGGCTACACCATCGATCTTGCCCGCCTGTCGCGGGCTACGCGTGAGCGGGGGAAGTGGCTCATTGTCGATGCCATACAGGGGATCGGGCACGTCCCGGTGGACGTGCAGGCCACTCCCGTCGACTTCCTCGCCTGCGGAGCGCAGAAGTGGCTTCTCTCGCCGTGGGGCACCGGCTTTCTCTACGTTCGACGCGAACTCTGCCAGAAATTCGAGCCGACATTCGCTGGCTGGGCGGCGTTTCAGGGCACCGATGACTACACCCAACTCACCGCGTACAACCCGGACCCCTGGCCCGATGCGCGGCGATTCGAGCTGATCACCCTGTCGGTGCAAGACTTTGCGGCGATGAACGCCTCGCTGGGGCTGCTGCTCGGAGTGGGGATAGATCAGGTGCGCGCCCACTGTCACGCGCTCCACGCACCGCTGATCGACTGGGCGAAGAGTTCGGGTGGTCGGATCACTTCACCCGTTGGACCGCAGGGGTCGGCGATCATCTGTGTCCAGCCACACGGTGATATCAGCACAGTGTATCAGCGTCTTATGGGGGCGGGGGTACAGTGCTCACTACGGGAAGGCGCGATCCGGCTGAGTCCGCATCTCTTCAATACTGCCCGGGAGATGTCGCACGTCGCCCATCTCCTCGATCACCCCGATCGGCGGATGAAGGGCTGATTGCCTGGTGGTGAGATCAGCAGAATGCGCGCCAACTGCTGAAGGCGACTCGGCTGGCCCACCCAGCCACCGCGCGCCGCACTCTTCCCCATCTCGTCGCCCCCGGCGGTGATCCCTCAAGCGGCAGGCCCGTCAACGCCCGGGTCCCTTCTTCCAACAGTCGCCCAGCAAGCGGTGATCCAATTCTCGCCCGCCGCCGCAGCACTCCGAGTCGCCAAGCCAGCAGTTCCTCGAGGTTGAAGCCCGCGGCGGAAAGCGTCCTCGGACGCTTCTCCGTAGCGACGAGGGCATGTGCTGCATCCATCCAGAGGTCAACGAGGGCCCGTTGATCGGCGACACCGGCCTGGAGATTGAACAAGGCATCTGTCCTGCAACGTTCTTCGAACACCGTCCAGTCTATCGCGGCGTTGTTGCTCACCAGGGCGGCAACTTCGAGGAAGCGATGCAGCCGGAACCCCGCAGCGTCGTCTTCCATCGCATGAGCCACCGCGCTCCAAGCGAGCTCCGTGGCCGAGGGGACTCGCACCGCCTGGCCAGCCCACTGACGAATTTCAGATCCGTTGTTCGCCCTTCGCCATGCAACGTCCGACGGCACCCGGACCGAGGTGCTGTCGTGCAACTCGACCGTGATCCGTCCCCGGCGCAGTGGTGGCAGGTGATGATGGCGTGGGGCCGGGTGCGGCTTCACGGGCAGGGCCGGGACGTATCCCTCCGCCCGGAGCACCACATTCGCCCTCGCTACCTGAGCTGCGGGTATCAGGAGGTCCACGTCCTGCGTCGCGCGCGCGTCGAGGTAGGGGTAGCGATCCGCCAGGGCGCATCGTGCGACGCCCTTGATGAGGATCACGGGCACCGTTGCGCGATTGAGGATCGCCGCCACCGTGGCGGCCTCGACCTCGACTTCCATTCGCTGTGCCGCGGCCTCGAAGGCCTGTTGCCGCAGGCTATCAGCGATCTCCCCTGGGAGTTCGTTCAACGCACCGAGTGCGCGAAGTCGCCGAAAGAGCCAGAGGGCGGCACCCTCGTGTGCCACCAGCTCAGGGAGGCCAACCGTGTTCTGGCCTCGCCAGCAAGCGGCGATGTCCTGCTCGCCATCAACACCGAGGCGGAGCGTATCGATCAGGAGGGCGGCGAGCGTCACGGTGAGGGCTTGCGGGTTGAAGCGGCCGGGAACGCCGTGAGCAGTTGGTAGCTCTCGACCTGATTCGCTCCGACTTCGAGGTAGGGAACATCGTCCCGCACCAGCCAGGCGTGCGCTGCCAGGTTGGCATCTGTGTCCCGGCGCACACCGATCCGGAGTTCAACCGGCCGCCCGGCACGGTGCAACAAATAGTGGAGAACGACGGCGCGCTTGAGGCAGGTGTGATGCCAGGGAGGGGGAAGTCGATGGAGGACTCGGTCAACCCAATCGGCCAGGGCGGGGTCATCCACGGCCTTGTCTGGATTCTGCGGCATGCGGGAGCGTGCAATCCATCGGGCGATCCGGTCAAGTGCGACCAGGTGCACCAGCGGAGGGAGCACGAGTGCGGTGAGGGTCGCGCGGATTCGCCAACGCGGGTTCAGGCGACGGATCACTCCGACGTTTCCACCACCGCTGTGGCCACACAGTGATCAAGAAACTCCCTGGTCGTCTCGATGGCGGTCTCAGGAGAGACGTCATATTCGCTGAGGATGGCTGCCACAAGTTCGTCAAATGTTCTTGGCTCCTTAAGTGCCTCGAGGAGCACCAGTCCGGTCTCGTTGACGCTGAAGTAGCGCCGGGAACGGAGGTGAAGCACGACGCCCTCACCTTCGAGTGCCGTGAGGCGCATCTCGGCGTGGCGGAGGTACTTGGGCTCGCTCATGGCAGGAAATCCTCCAGGGCGCCGGGTGCGGAGAAGAGATCGGGTGCCAGGGTCCCTCGGAAGCACTTGGACTGCCGGCCGAGTTGTGCGAGCAGGTCGAGGTGCTCCTGAGCCGCCCGCTCCTCGAACATCACCCAGATTGACCCGCGCAGCAACAGCCGGATCACCTCGACGGTAGCCATTGGCACCAGCCTGGTGCGATCCCCCCCGACTGACGTGAAGACGATGACCTCAGGTTCGACTGCCTGGACCCAGGTCGCCCCGAGGTCCTCCGGCCAGTACCCGGTTTTGCCGCGTTGCGGGAGCGGGACGCCGCCGGTCTGTCCCAACAAGGCGAGTCCGCCCGGGCGAAGGGCAATCTCGCTCCGGAACCCGACCACGGCTGCTCGGTCGCCCCGGGCGGTGAGGAAGGCGATGTCATCGGTGCTGACCTGCCAGCCCCGTGTGGCGAGCAGGGCCGTCGTGGTGGACTTCCCGGAGGTTGAGTCGCCAATCAGCATCCATCCGCGACCGTTGGGAGCGATCGCGGTGCCGGCATGGACGTGGTAGCAGCCGGCGCGCTTCCAGAGGAAGATCAGGGTCGCGAGAAAAAAGCTGCGAAGGAAGTAGTCAACGTGCTGCAGCGCCTCGCGGCTCACTTCGATGGTCGCCTCGGGCCGATCTTCCTCAATTCGTGCCCGTGCTGGCGCGACCCGCCAGGTGATGTGGACCCACCCGAGCGGTTCGCCCGCACGAATATCCACGTCTGCTTGCGGGTAACTCTCTCGAGGGTCCTCCCAGACCCCCACCGGTTCAACAACCGCCAGCCTGAGCCGAAAGTCCCGCGGGAGTACCATCCGTGATGCCAGGAGCCACTCGACGACGGCGTTTTCAAGGTCGGGATCGCTGCAGACCACCGCTGGTAGGGCAGGCATGACAAGATGGGGCAGCAGAATACGGGCCAAAGCGACTCCCCCCGAACCAATGGCGGTGCGGGGGGAGTTCTGACAGCTAAGGCAGACTTCTCGGGACTAGCTGACTGGCTTGGACAGCGACA
>JANYAG010000087.1 GCA_025361465.1 Gemmatimonadota bacterium | reverse complement strand
AGGAGAGCGAGCGGCATGAGCGCTGAGGAGAGGATCTTCAAGGTCGACCTGCTCACGCGCGTCGAGGGCGAGGGCTCGTTCTTCGTCGACGGTCGAGAGATCAAGGTCACGGCCGAGAAGGACCCCTCGCTGCTTCCGTGGAAGGCGCTGGGAGTCGACGTGGTCATCGAGTCCACCGGCCGCTTCACGGACGCCACGAAGGCGCAGGCACACCGTGACGCCGGGGCGAAGAAGGTCATCATCTCCTCGCCTGCCAAGAACGAGGACATCACGATCGTCATCGGGGTCAACGACAAGGACTACGACCCGGCCAAGCACCACATCATCAGCAACGCGTCGTGCACCACGAACTGCCTGGCGCCGTTCGCCAAGGTCCTGCGCGACAGCTTCGGCCTCGAGAACGGCTTCATGAACACGATCCACAGCTACACCAACGACCAGGTCATCCTCGACTTCCCGCACAAGGACCTCCGTCGTGCGCGTGCCGCCGCGATGTCGATCATCCCGACGTCGACCGGGGCGGCCAAGGCTACCTCCCTCGTGATCCCGGAGGTCAAGGGCAAGATCGACGGCATCGCCCTGCGGGTGCCCACGCCAAATGTTTCCCTGGTCGACCTCACGTGCACCGTGGAGAGGGCCACCACGGCCGACGAGGTGAACGCGGCGTTCCGCGCCGCGGCCGCGGGGCCGCTCAAGGGTGTCCTGTTCGTCAGCGACGAGCCGCTGGTGTCTGTCGACTACAATGGCAACCAGGCTTCGAGCACCGTGGACGCGCTCTGCACGACGGTCGTCGATGGCACGCTCGTCCACGTCTCGTCGTGGTATGACAACGAGATGGGATATTCCGCGCGCTGCGTCGACATGATCCGGTACATGGGCAACCTGTTGTGAGCAAGCGGACCCTGGGGCAGCTGGAGGGAGTGCGCCTTGATGGTCAGCGCGTGGTGGTGCGCGTGGACTTCAACGTCCCGATGGCCAATGGTCTCGTGACGGACGACACCCGTGTGCGTGCCTCGCTGCCAACCATCACCTACCTGCGTGAGCGCGGCGCGCGCGTGGTGCTTCTGTCCCATCTCGGGCGCCCGAAGTCGGCGGGCGATCCGAAGTACTCGCTGCGGCCGGTGGTCCGGGTGCTCGAGGGTCTGTTGGGCCTGCCCGTGACCTTTCTCGAGGATCCGACCAGCGAGGCGTCGGTTGGCATCGTTCGTCATCTTCCGCGCGGGGGGGTGGCACTCGGTGAGAACACCCGCTATTACCCCGGTGAAGAGCAGAACGACGCGGCGTTGGCAGCACGGTTCGCGGCCCTGGGCGACATGTATGTCAATGACGCGTTCGGCTCGGCGCATCGAGCCCACGCCAGCACAGAAGCCATCGCGCATCTGCTCAAGCCGGCGGTCGCCGGCTTCCTGATGGAGAAGGAACTGCGCTTCCTCGGCGAGGCGGTGAATCAACCAGTGCGTCCGCTGGTCGCGATCCTCGGCGGGGCCAAGATTTCCGGCAAGATCGACTTGATCGCGGCGCTGCTGCCCAAGGTCGATCACGTCCTGATCGGTGGGGCGATGGCTTGCACCTTCTTCAAGGCGATGGGGCTGGAGACAGGGCTTTCGCTGGTTGAGCTGGACAAGGTCGATCTCGCACGGCAGCTGCTGGCGGATGCCGGTGCCAAGCTGGTGCTGCCGACCGATGCCGTGATCGCCCAGCAGCTCGAAGGCGGAGTGCCGACCCGAACCGTGCCGCGCGACGCCATCCCCGTCGGCTGGGCGATGTACGACATCGGCGCGGCGAGCGTGGCGCAATTTGCGGCGATCATCAGTGGCGCCAGGACCGTGGTATGGAACGGGCCGATGGGTGTCTTCGAGACCAAGCCGTTCGATGCCGGCACGATGGGCGTGGCACTCGCCCTCGCGGCGACCACCCGCACGGGGGCGATCACCATCGTGGGTGGGGGAGATTCGGCGGCGGCGATCGCTGCGGCTGGGCTCGAGAATCAGGTCAGCCATGTCTCGACCGGTGGAGGAGCATCGCTCGAGTTCCTTGAGGGGAAGGAACTGCCCGGCGTGGCCGCTCTGGATGACGCGTGACAGCGCGGCCGCTCTTTTTCGCCGCCAACTGGAAGATGCACCTCGCGCCCGGGGAGGCGCGGACCTACCTCGATCGCTTCTTGACGATGGATGCGCCGCGCGATGGACGCACCGTCGCGTTCTTCCCGCCGGCCGTCTCCCTTGAGGCGGTTGCCACCCGGCTCGACGGGATACCGCATTATCTCGTCGGTGCGCAGGATCTGCATTGGGAGGCGAAGGGTGCCTTCACCGGTGCCACGTCGGTTCATCTGGCCCGCGGAGCGGGCGCATCCGCCGCACTGGTCGGCCACAGTGAGCGACGGCATGTGTTCGGCGAAACCGACGCCGAGACCAACAAGAAGGTGCGCGCGGCGCTGAATGGCGGGCTGCTGGTGATCCTTTGTGTGGGCGAACAGCTGGCGGAGCGCGAGGCCGGACAGACGGCAGCGGTTGTCGCGCGCCAATTGCGAGCCGGACTCGCCGGGGTGGCTCCCGGTGCCGATCTGATCGTCGCCTATGAACCGGTCTGGGCCATCGGGACGGGCCGGAATGCCACCCCGGAGGACGCCGGCGCGGTGCATCAGGTGATCCGCAGTGTTCTGGCCGAAATGGGCCTCCCGACGGACACCCGTGTGCTCTATGGCGGCTCGGTCAACCAGGGAAATGTGGCCCAGCTGCTGGCCGTTCCGGGGATCGACGGTGTGCTGGTCGGTGGGGCGTCGCTGGATCCGGAGACCTGGGCGGGGCTCTGTGCCGCAACAGCGGGTAGTTGAGGGGAGAGGGGCAAGGTCTTATCTTTACAGACTTGGCCTGAACCAACGGGATACCCTGATGTTCAACGTGTTGCTGACCCTGATGCTCATCGACGGCCTGCTCCTCGGGGCCGTGATCCTCATGCAAGCCGGGCAGGGGGGCGGTCTCGCCTCGCTCGGCGGTGGGACCGCATCGCAGGTGCTGGGTGGCCGACAGGCAACCTCCATCCTGACCCGGATGACGTGGTGGACCGGCGGCCTGTTCATGGGGTTGGCGCTGCTCCTGACGCTCACCAATTCTGCGCGCCGGAGCGGGGCCTCTGAAGTGGCGAAGCAACTGCAGCAGCAATCGCGCGGGCAGCAGGAACTTCCTGCCGCCCCGCTCCCCGGCGCGACCACCGCGCCACCACCGGCCACGACGCCGGCGGCTCCCGCGAAGACGCCGAGCCAGAAGCCGTGATGGAAGCGACCAGAGGCGGGACAGAGCGTCCCGCCTTTGTTTTGCTCGAGGACGGCACCTGGTACGCTGGCCAGCTCTCCAATGGGAGCGCCAAGGCGTTTGGCGAAGTGGTCTTCACCACGAACCTCAGTGGGTACCAGGAGACCTTCACTGACCCGAGCTATCTCGGTCAGATCGTCGTCATGACGGCGCCGATGATTGGCAACTACGGCATCACCGCGACCGATGATGAATCAAGCCGACCGCAGATCAGCGGCGTGATTGTGCGCGAGTTGTCCCGGCACCACTCGAACTGGCAGGCGACGACCTCCCTCAGTGATTGGCTCGAACAGGCGGGGATTCCGATCCTGACCGAGGTCGATACTCGGCGACTGACCAGGCATCTTCGGGAGCGCGGTGCCATGCGCGGGGTGATCGCCGAAGGCAGCGCCCCGACAGCGGTCTTGACCGCCGAGCTCCTCGCCTCGCCGTCGATGGATGGACTCGACTTGGCCTCTCGTGCCACGACCGCCACGTCGTACGCCACGGGCGTGGGTCCCCTGGTGGTCGCGTACGACTTCGGAATGAAGCGGAATATCGTCCGGATGCTTGAGGCGTCCGGCCTGCGCGTGGCAGTGGTTCCGGCCACCACGCCGGCCGCCGACGTGTTGGCGATGGAGCCGGCCGGGGTCTTCCTCTCCAATGGACCGGGTGATCCCGCGGCGGTCGGATACGCCCGCGAGACCATCCGGGCGCTAGGAGATAGCGGGACGCCGATGTTCGGGATCTGCCTCGGGCACCAACTGCTGGGTCTGGCCTATGGGGGTGGCACCAGGAAGCTCTCCTACGGCCACCGGGGGGGAAACCACCCCGTTCAGGACCTGGCCACCGGCCGGGTCCTCATTACCACCCAGAATCACGGATTTGCCGTTGAAGGTGGGCGTGAAGGGGTTCCAGGTGCCCCGGACCTCGAGGTGACCCACCTGAACCTGAACGACGGGACGGTCGAGGGTCTGCGCCATCGGACACTCCCGATCTTCGCCGTGCAGTACCATCCGGAGGCCGCCCCTGGCCCCCATGACGCCCTGCCTCACTTCAAGCAGTTTCTCGGGGCGATCACCTCCCGGTTGGGGCAAAAGGCCGCAACCTCTTGACAGGCAACGCTTAACGGGCGTACATATCGCGTGTGGCGGGGCCCCCAACGGGCCCCTGGCCGCTTCCCCGAGGGAGCGATGACCAAGGCCGATCTCGTTGAACAAGTGACCGCAGCCATTGCCCGCACGTCGGGGCCAATGATCTCCAAGAAGGACTGTGCCCGCGTTGTCGATGCTTTTCTCGACGCGGTGAAGCAGGCCATGCGAGATCAACACAACATCGAAGTCCGCGGATTCGGGACATTCAAGATCCGTCGTCGCAAGACGCGGATGGCGCGTAATCCGAGGACGGGCGATCCCGTCGAAGTGGCCGCGCGTCCCGTGCCTGTGTTCAAGCCCAGCAAGGAGTTGCGTGCTCTCGTGGCACACGAGGAGTACATCCCCGACGACTCCGATCTCGACGATGATGATGAGTCGTGATGTCCTTTCGCGTGCTCCTCTTTGCCCGGTACGCGGAGCTCTTCGGCGCCCCTGAAATTGCCGTCGTGTTGCGCGATGGTGCGTCCGTCGCGGATTTGATCAGCGCCCTCCGGGATCTCCCGGGGGGCGAGTCGCTTCCGGCAGTTCCGTTCGTCGCGGTCAACTTCGAGCAGAGCGACTCGGCGCGCAGGTTGATGCCAGGAGACGAGTTAGCACTCCTGCCGCCGCTCGCGGGTGGCTGAACGATGCCCTACCTGAGCCGGTTGCCAGTCGATCTGCGGAACCTCGAGGACCAGGTTCGGCGTCCAGACCGTGGCGCCGTGGTGAGTTTCGTTGGCCAAGTTCGTGACCACCACGGCGGCCGAGCGGTAACCTCGCTTGGCTATTCGGCTTATGAACCAATGGTTGAGAAGGTTTGCGCCGAGATCGTGACGACGGCCGAACGGCGCTGGCCGGTCGGCGTCGCCATGGTACATCGCATCGGAGAACTCGCCATCGGCGATTGTGCCGTCGCCATCGTGGTTGCCGCAGGGCACCGGGATGAAGCGTTCGATGCCTGCCGCTGGATGATCGAGGAGGTCAAGGCGCGGCTGCCCATCTGGAAGCGGGAACGGTACGCCGATGGCGCGGAGGCATGGGTGGATCCGACCCTCGGCGCCGGAACCGAATCTCCAGGGCCGCGATGATTATCCCACCGCGCGACCTGCTGGGGCGGCCACTCGGCTCGGTGCGTATCTCCGTCACCGAT
>JANYAG010000079.1 GCA_025361465.1 Gemmatimonadota bacterium | reverse complement strand
AAGTACTACTACGTCGTGACGGCGTTCGACGTGAACTCCTGGAACTCCGGTCCGAGTTCGCTCGAGTCATCCCGGGTCACCAAGACCGTGACGGTCGGCGCGCCCGCGTCGAACTTCGACAACTCGGCCACCGTGCAGACCGGCGTCTTCGGCCGCTCGGGGCTGCTGCCCAACGGTTCGGCGCCGACCATCGATGCCAGCGGCCGGTTCAGCGGTCCGTTCCAGCCATCGAACGCGTTGACGCTGTCACTGGCCGGGTTCGCCACCCAGCTGCTCAAGGGGAGCAGCGCGGTGTCGATGCAGTATGACTCGACCCAGGTCACCTCCTTCTCGGCCGCCACCAGCGTCAGCGTGACCGAGTGGTTCACGCTCGGTACGCCGAGCGGATCGTCCAAGCTGTCGGTTCCGCTCACGGTGAGCGGGACCCAGTCCACCACGACGACCTCCGGCTCGTTTACGGCCATCACGGTGGATGGCACGCTGGCCTCGGTCTACGGTGGCGGGACGGGTTACACCATTGCCGGCGCCTACGGGCAGACCATCCCCGGCGCCTACTACACCGGCATCTGGGGCCGTGGCTGCGCCAACAGCCAGCTCGGCAACAGCGGCCGCGTCAGCCAGTGCTACTACGGTGGCTCGCGGTGGTTCAGCGGTGCCAACGAAACGGCGGCCAACCCCACCACGGCCTCGATCGCCAACCAGGCGTCTGGGATTACGGTGGCGGCCAGCTTTGCCAACGGCGGCACCCTGCCGGGCGTGGCGACGGTCCACCGCGGCGATGCCTACGGCTACTACGTCGGGTCGAACTGGCGTGACGTGGAATTGATCATGTCGCAGTTCGCCACCGCCGCCGACTACAAGCTGTACTGGGGCGCGGCTGGCAAGATCGACTCGGTCATCGACATCGTGCACAACGAGCCGGTGCCGTTCAACGCCCGGGTCGCCAATAGCTGGGGCATCCTGAACGCCACCGCAGTTCCGGCGGCGACCAGCTTTGACCTGCGGGCTGACTTGACGTCGACCGACCTGGTCTGCGTCGAGCCGCTCAAGACGCTCAATCCGCACGGCCTGGCCTGCAGCGGCACCGCAGCCGCGCTGGCGAACACGGCAGTGCCTGGCCCGCTGGCCTTCTGGTCGGGCGGCAACGGCAACGCCAAGTCGCTGACCCTGGCCCCGACCCGGCCGAACAACGGCTTCGGGCTCTACATCAAGGGCCGGTTCTTCATGTTCGAGCTCACCGGCGGCGCGTTGCCGGCCTCGGGCACCGTCTGGACCATGCGCGACTATGCCGGCGGCCTCTACGGCGGCAATGGCGCGGGTGGTGACGAAGGCGCCTATGCCTTCTATCCGGCCGTGGTCCGTCCGTTCACCGCGCCGGGCGCCGCGGTCAAATTCGCCTTCACGGTGAACAACGCCGCGATCGCGACCACTGACGCTGCCCTGGCCAAGGTCCACACCGTGCCGGATCCCTACTACGTCACCAGTGCGTACGACCGGACCACGACGGCGAAGACCATCAAGTTCGTCAACCTGCCCAGCGATGCCACGATCCGGATCTACACGGCCAGCGGCATTCTGGTGAAGGTGCTTCACAATACGTCGACGTCGTTCGGTGGCATCGTGGATTGGGACGTCCGCAACCGGTCGAACCAGTTCATTGCCAGCGGCGTGTACTTCTATGTTGTGGAATCGGGCGGCCTGAGCAGGACCTACCGTCTGACCATCGTCAATTTCGCGAGCAACATCTCGTAACTGTCTAACGAACCACACCCGGGTCCGGTGGCTCGCCCAAAGCGGGCGCCGGACCGAAGGAGACGATCTCAGATGATCCGGTTCCGCGCTCCGCAGGTTACGCTCTTCGCCGCCTTGGTCGGCATGCCCGCCTCGATGGCGGCGCAGATTGTCTCGACGGCGGACAATACCGGCTACGGTACCACCGCAGCCGAATTCCTTCTCCTTGGCGCCACGGCCAGGGGTATGGCGCTGGGCGGCATGTATTCCGCCATCGCCACCGACATCGGCGGCCTCAACGCCAATCCCGGTGCCACCGCGCTGATGAAGCGTCCCGGCGCCATGGGGTCGCAGCTGCAATGGGTCGGCGACACCAAGCTCAACTGGGGCGCGGTCGCCATGCCGTACGGCGGCGGCTCCAGCGTCATCGGCTTCCAGATCGGCACCTTCGGCTTCACCGACCAGCCGGTCTATACGCCGCAGCAGACCGACGGCACTGGCGCCTTCTACTCGGTCTCCGAGCAGTTTGTCGCCATGACCCTTGCCAAGAACTTCTCCGATCGGTTCTCGGTCGGTATCACGACCAAGGGCGTGTTCGACAAGCTGGGCGACGTCAGTGGCAGCGCGTTCGCCATCGACTTCGGCACCCACTTCCACTCGCAGCTGGCCGGCAAGTCGGTCCGGTTTGCCTTCACGCTGACGAACCTCGGCACCGAACTGAAGTACAACGGCCAGGCGTTGCGGCATAAGATCGTCCGCGACTCGCTGCCGGGTGACGGCGACGTGGGGTCGCTGCCGCAGCAGGCACAGTACGAAACGTCGCCGTTCGCCCTGCCGACCATGTTCCGGGTGGCGCTGGCGTACGACGTCCTTTCGACCAAGGACGCCCGCCTCACGCTCGGCTCGGAATTCAACCAGATGCGGACCAACAAGGCCGCGTACGGTGGTGGCGCCGAGTTCGCGGCCGACAAGGTCGGTGGCACGCCGTTCGGGTTCGCGTTGCGCGGCTCGTGGACGTCCAATCCGTCGCTGGCCTACAGCACCGAACCCGGCTACGTCATGCCGGACAAGGACAAGAAGCAGGGCTTCGCGGTGGGTGGCGGCGTCAACATCATGACCAAGGGCGGCTTCGCCGTCGGATTCGATTACGCCTGGAAGCAGGTCGGCACGCTGGGTAATGCCTCCTTCTACACCTTCTCGCTGGGCTGGTAGCGTCACGATGGCTGGATTGACGGGGCAAGGGAGTTCAGCATGTTGAAGCGGCACCTGGCGGCGGCGTTGCTTGCCGTTGCGTTCACAGGTTCGCCGGCAGTCCCGGCCGTGGCCTGGCAACGCCAGGACAAGGTCGAATTGCGTGCCATTCGCTTCTTTGCCCCGGGCAACGGACAGACCACCGTGTTGGCACTGATCCAGGTGCCGTACTCCCTGACCACTCCGATCGGTCAGGGAGAGACCGCACACATCGCCTATTCCGTGAGCGTCAACATCGTTGACGACCTCGGGAAGGTCTACGCCAAGGAAGAGTTCTTCCGGCACGCCCCGGCGGCCTTCCGGGTTCCCGGTGCTTCGGGGATGGAAGAACTGCGCTTCCTGGCGAAGGGCGGGAACTACCATATGGTGGTGGCGGTGAAGGACTCGGCGACTGGCCGGGCCCAGACCGACACCTTGCAGGTCGAAGCGTACGCCGATGCGCCGGCGGCCTCCGATCTGCTGCTGGCCAATTCGATGCGGATCGCCCCGGCGGAAGACACCTCGTCGCTCCCTGGCGAGACGGCTCGGGGCAGCTTCCGGTTCGTGACCGCCCCGGTGGTGCGGATCGACCTGGTCCATTCGAACATCGCGTACATGATCGAGGCGTATTCGGCACAGGAGATGACCAGCAGCCTGACCTTGAGCGTCCGCACGCCGGACGGGAAGGTCATGGCGCCGTTGCCGCCGATCCCCCAGAAGATTCCAGCCGGGGGTGGGGTGCTCAAGGGTGAGTTCTCGCTCGAAGGGCTGCCGTCGGGGCAATACCTGATGCACGCGTCGCTCAAGCTCGGCAGCCAGACCGTCGAGCGGACCACGCCCTTCATGGTCAGCGAGGCCGACGCGGCCCTGTCGGCCAGTTCTGCCTCGGCCAACTCCAGCCGGGGTACCGACGAGACCTATTTCAATTCGCTCCCGGAAGATTCGATCGATGCCGCCGCCGAGGTGCTGCCGCTCTATGGGGCAACGAAGCGCGAAACCGATGTCTACAAGCGTGACGGGATGACTCTGGCGGCCAAGCGGGCCTTCTTGATCCAGTTCTGGCAGAAGTACGACCCCAGCAAGGGCACCGGCCCGAACACCAATCGGATCACGTTCTACAGCCAGGTCGGTTACGCCAACAAGAACTTTGGCGAGCGCGGCCGGCCCGGGTGGAAGACCGACCGCGGCCGGGTCTACGCCCGGCTTGGTGCCCCAGGCGACAGCATCTATGCCACCGCTGATGGCCGGGCGCCGGCGTACCTGGTGTGGCAGTACCGGATCGGCCGGGGCAGCTGGTTCATCTTCGCCGATCGCAGCAATTCCAATCAGTACACCTTGGTCAAGACCAACTCCCCGGGGTTCACCGGGTCGGGGTCCGTTATCGAGACGCTGACGTTCGAGGTCTCCGAGAGGATCGCCATCGGGCTCGGGCTTGACCAGTGCTATTTCGCCAAGCAGGAAATGGGGGGTCTGTCTGCAGCGGTTCGAGGGACCACCTCGATGACCTGCAACTGACCGTGGATTCAAGGGCAAGTTCGCCGACACTCTGGACTTTTTCTGAGGAGACCTGATATGAAGCGGATGGCTTGTGGGACGGCCGCTACCCTCGCCCTGGTGGGCTTGGCTGCGTGCTTTTCGAATCCCGCGCTCGACCTGAACAACGGCAACTTCCACATCGTGCAGCCCACCCCACTGGTGGCTTTCACGAAGGTGGGCGACTCGCTTCAGGTCCGGCTTCGCCTGGTGAACGACAACAACAACGGCACCATCACCTCCTTTGTGATTGCCGGCGTCGGGTCAGGGATCTCGGTCCGGTACGACGACAAGTTCCGGCCGTATTTCACCAGCGGTGACACGCTGGTCGTCCCGGTCGACAAGGACATGCAGCAGTACTACGTCAAGGGCCTGGCGCCGGGGAAGTGGACTTTCGCGGCGACGGCCACCGCCAACGCGGGTGCGCCGGCGGCGACCATCACCATCACGGTCGAGGCCAAGGACCTGGGTGCTGCCCTGAGCCGGATCACCGGGCTGAATCCGGGCGACACGGTCGCGATCAACGCGCCGACGGGCCTGGTCTTCTCGCAGACCTCAGCGGTGACGTTCGCTACCGGTACCGCAGTGGTAGTCGCTCGCGCGGCTGACTCGACCCAGATCAAGGTGATCGTCGGGCCGGGCACGTCGGGTGTGGCCACGCTAACCAAGGTCGGCACTGCCGCCAACGCGGTGATCGGCACCCAGACCCTGGTGACGACGAATGCACTAGTCGCCGTCCCGAACGTGACGGTTGCGCCAACCACGCTGTCGACGGCGGCCCCTGCCTTTGGGACCAGCATGACCGTCACGCTGGGCGGTTCGCTCCGGTTCCTTGCAGGGTCGAAGATCTCCATTGGCGGTCGGCAGGGTTATATCCTGTCCGTCTCGGCCGATAGCTCGACGGCTACCTACGTGCCGATTGGCGGTTCGAACGGAAACGTCACCTACACCGGCATTGCGCTGTCCTTCCTGAATAGCGTCGCGCTGAACGTCTCCGGCGACAAGACAGCGACCGTGGGTGCCGCGGCGTCTGATCCCAACGCCACGTCGATCGCAACTGCCTCGACCATTGCGCTCCCGGCCCTGGGCACTACCTCGGTGCTGTCGGATGGCGGCGCTGTATGGACCGCGGGCGGACCGTGCAACCTCGCCGGCGGCGACGGCTGCCGCTTCTACAAGATCGTGGTCACCGCCACGACCTCGCTGGGGCTGGAGCTCCGTTGGGACAACGGGACCACGACTGATCTCGGTGCCTACCTGATCAACGGCGCCGGCACTGCTCTCACGAGTGGCAACGCGGACGCGGCCGGCAATCAGGCCGGTGGACCGGAAACAGGGAACTGGAACAACCTCGCGCCCGGGACCTACTACGTCGCCATCGTGTGGTACGCGTCGGGACCGTCCGCGCCGTACTTCCACCTCGGGCTCAAGCGGAACCTCTAGCGCGCGCGCAGTCGAACCTCCGCCGCCCCCATCCCGGATTCCCGGGGTGGGGGCGGTTGGCATTCCAGGGAATCCGGTCCAGCTTTCGGCCGGCACAATTGGCCATCTCCCACCGAGTGTCCCATGCAGCGCTGCACCGGCATCCTCTGCGCCTTCTTCGCCGTGGTCGGCGAACTTCACGCCCAGTCAGTGCCCGGCGTGACTGCGCGTGAAGCGCTCCTTGCCGCCGACCGGGCCCTGGCCGCCCGAGTGGCTGCTGAGCCCTTTGCCAAGGCGATTTCCAATGCGCTCACTGAGGACGGGATTCTGGTCTGGCCAGCCGCCGCGGTGGTCCGCGGCCCCGCGGTCGCCCGGCAGCTGCTGGCCACGCAGCCCGGGCTGGTGGGGGCCCGGATCGCCTGGCAGCCACTCCATGTCGAGGTGGCCGCTGACAGCTCCTTGGGGCTCATTTGGGGCGTCATCGCCCTCGAT
>JANYAG010000077.1 GCA_025361465.1 Gemmatimonadota bacterium | reverse complement strand
GGTGGCGAAGCGGTCCCACGCCCCCTCGACCACTTCGTTCTTCGGAAAGACCGCCTGCACGCTGCCGCTGCCATCGCGGAGGACCAGGAAGGCAATCTTGCCCGAGGAGCGCGTGGTGACCACCCAGCCGCGAACGGACACGGTCTGGCCGACGTGCTGGCGGAGTTCGGCAATCGAGAGGAATGGCATATTCGACGGATTCTAGGGCGGAATGGGCGGGATTGGTAGGGCCGAACGAGAAGCGAGAGGCGAGAAGCGAGAGGCGAGGGTGGTGAATGCCCGCTACTCCGCTCCCTTTCGCGACTCGAGTTGCTGATCGACCTCTTCCGGAATGGCCAGTTTGTCAGCGATAGCCGCCAGTCGCTCCGCATCGCGCCACTGCCGCTCGAGCAACTTCAGTTCACCCTCGAGCCAGGTCCGCTCCGATTCCTCGTTGGCTAGCATCTCGAGGGCCAGACGGGACGGAGCGCCGAGCTTCGCGATCTTCCCGGGCATGAAGCGATAGTCGGTCAAAACGGTGCCCTGGGAAGCGAGCATTTCCTCCAACCCGCGAGCCTGCTCGACCATGACCACGGCCAATTCCACCTGTTTGCGTGAGCCGGCGGTCCCCGCCACCACCGGCAGGAGGTGGCCGAGGGCCGTCACCGCATCGCGGCCGGTGAGGATCACACGCTCTTTCGGTCGCTCACCATTGCAGAATCGACCAGCGACCCCCAACCGGGCCGGGATCGACACCCCAAAGCCCGCGCCCGTGTCCAATCGCCGAATGCTCGATTGATTCACATCTTCGTGGCTCAACGTCAGCGGCTCCCCGCCATCCTCGAGTATGAAGCGTGTCGCGATCCGTCGCCTCTTCCAGGCTTTCGTGACTCCCTGGATGCCCCAGAAATACATCACCGTGCTGCCCACCAGCGCGTTCAGTCCGATCATCGCCCCAAGCGTGGCCACCCCGACCGTGCCGCCGATGAGAATATTGCGGCGGCGCCGCGAGGCGAACCGGTCACCATATCGCCACGCGGCGAACTCCGGTCGCAAGGCGGGGCCGATGCGCACCAGCTCGAGACCCTCGCGGACGCGGGCCAGGCCAATGTGGTCGGTGGAGTATCGCGTCCGCGTGTCGCGGAAGAGCTGCTCACAGGTGTCGATCGTTTCCAGCCGCGTGTCGAACGGCACCAGGTTCCACCGTGCGCACGAGCGGCAGATCACCCAGAGCCGCCCCTGGGATGGGTCGAACGCGAGGCGCCGCCCGATCGGCAGCGTCTCGATGACGTCGTTGGTGCCGAGGCTATTGGTGCAGAACAGACAGGTGGAGTACATCAACCGACCCGAAAGAGCACTTCACCGCGCGGATATCTGGTGACCGCCCGCTCACGCAGTGGCTTGTTGGCCTTCTTGACCAGTGTCGGATCGTCGGCGAGGATCGCCTGCGCCAGCGCACGCGCCTCGCCGAGCAGGTCGGTGTCGTCAGGAAAGCGGGCAATCTTGAAGTCCACACCGCCCGATTGGCGAGCACCGAGCAGGTCGCCCTGCCGGCGTTCCTCGAGGTCGAGCTCAGCGATCTTGAAGCCATCATCGGTTTGCGAAAACGCGCGCAGCCGCTCGGGCACATCGTCGGAATTGGGCAGCAGGATGCAGTGCGACTCGGCCTCTCCCCGACCCACGCGGCCGCGCAACTGGTGCAACTGGGCGAGGCCGAATCGCTCCGGATGCTCAATCACCATCACCGTGGCGTTCGGCACGTCGATGCCGACCTCGATCACCGTGGTGGCCACCAGCACCTTGATGCTGCCATCGCGAAAACCGCGCATCACGGCGTCACGCTCTGGCGCCTTCAATCGCCCATGAACCAGGCCCACGGAAACATCAGGCCACTGGGCCGTCAGGGTCTTGGCCATGGTCTCGGCGGCCCGGAGATCGGCCCGCTCGGACTCCTCGATGACCGGCAGGACGATGTAGACCTGACCACCCTGCAGCGCGGTCTGATGCACGAAGTCAAACACTCGCTCGCGGTGGCCCCCGGTGCGGACCGCGGTCCGGATGGTTCCGCGTCCGGGTGGCTTCAGCTTGAGCACCGACACGTCGAGATCGCCGTACCGCGTCAAGGCCAGTGAGCGCGGGATCGGCGTGGCCGTGAGGAGCAGGACGTCGGGCGCTTCGCCCTTCCCCATCAACGCCGCGCGCTGCTCCACGCCGAAGCGATGCTGTTCATCAATCACCACCAGGCCGAGCCGATCGAAGGCGACGCCTTCCTGGACCAGGGCGTGGGTGCCGACCACGATTCGGGTCTCACCCGACACCAGCCGCGCCCGGGCGGCGCGCTTGTCGGCGACCGTGAGCTTGCCGACGAGCAACTCGGGCACGATCCCCAGCGGAGCGAGCAGCGCGGTGAGGGAGCGCATGTGCTGCTCGGCGAGCAACTCTGTCGGGGCCATCAGGGCGGCCTGGTACCCGTTCTCGAGCGCCAGCAGCATGGCACACAGCGCGACCACGGTCTTGCCGGTGCCGACATCGCCCATCAGCAGGCGATGCATCCGCTCTGGCTTTGTCATGTCGTCGAAGATCTCGCGAATGGCCTGCTTCTGGTCGGCAGTGAGTTCCCAGGGCAGCGACTCGCGCAGTGCGGTGGTCAGCGTGCGGTGCACTACGAATTCGGTGCCACGCTGGCCTTGCCGCGCGATGTACCGCGCGCGGGACAGCATCAACTGCAGGTCAAGCAGTTCATCGACCGCGAGGCGCCGGCGCCCGGCTTCGGCATCCTTGATCGACGTGGGCCGGTGCACCGCGCGAACGGCATCACCAAGGGCGGGCAGGGCGAATCGCTCGCGCAATCGCTCCGGGAGGATGTCCGGCACCAGCGGGATCAGCGCGTCGAGATGCTTGGCGATGATGGCGCGGATCTGCTTGTGACTCAACCCTTCGGTCGCTGGATAGACCGGCAGCACCACCCCGCCCACCGCCAAGTCGTCGACATCGCTGAGCACGATGGTTTCCCGCGGGGCCATCTGACGACCGTGGTAGAAGCGAATCGGCCCGACGACGAGGAGGACCTGCCCCTCGCTGATGCTGCGATCGAGGAATGGCTGCCCCGGCCACGCGCATTCAAGCACACCGCTGTCGTCCTTCAGGACCGCATGGAAGATCCGCAGTCCCTTGCGCGTCGGGAGGATGCCCTTGGCGGTCACGGTGCCGACACAGGCCACATCATCCCCGACGCGCGCCTTGGCGAGCGGGGTCACCGACGACGCATCGAGATAGCGGTGCGGCAAATGAAGGAGGAGGTCCTGCGCGGTGACGACCCCGAGGCGCTCGAGCGCCTCGCCCCGTTTCGGGCCGATGCCGCTGAGAAACTGGACCGGAGTATCGAGGCGAAGCTGGGGCACGATGCAAGCTAAGGGGAGAGGGGCCGAGGCCCGAAACCCCTCACCGCTCCATGATCAGGCGGACATCGTCATCGAGATCCGTGGCGGCCTGCGCTCGCGTGCACCAGGACACGGCGAAGAAGGTGAGCAGCGACAGCACCAGCGCGAGCGTCGACGCGTTCACCCCGGCCGGAAACGCGTAGAGCCTGAAATGGCGGAGCGATTCACCGAGCAGCGTACCGCCCAACCCGACCGAGATCGATGCGATGGCTCCCAGACGGGTCGCGTTGGGCCAGTTGAGCCCGATCGCCAGCGCCGGCACCAGCGTCGCCGCAAAAAGGCCCCAGCCCAGCACGCCGAGGAAGATCACCAGTTGCCCGTTCTGCAGGGCCAGCCCGGTCGCCAGCGTCATCACCGCGATCGTGGCGAGGCGACCGACCAACAGCTCATTGCGGAGGGGAAGGCCGAGCGCGATCGGCAGGTCGTGCGTGATGGCCGCGGAGGCGATGCTCAGGAAGGCGTTGACCGTGCCCATGATCGCGGCGGCAATGCCGCTGAAGACCACCGCCGCCAGCAAGGTCGGGACACTGTGCAGGAGAAACGTCGGCGTTGCCGCTTCGGCCGACGCAAGCGCGGGCAATGTCCCACTGAGCACCTGGGCCTTCACACTCAAGCCGACGCCGAAGAAGAGCAGCAAGGTCAGGACCAGCACGACGGTCATGACCAGCGGATACCAGCGCAGTTGCCGTGGGTCGCGGAGCATGAAGTACTTGTGCACCACCTGGGGCTGGCCGAGCGTCCCGATGCCAAAGAGGACGAACAGCGACAGCGCGGCCAGGGGGGGCATCGTTCCCCACGGCCCGAGAAAGGCAGGTTCGTGCGCGAGGATGGTGCGCGAGATCCCCGCGAGCCCGCCGCCCCCCTTGAGCACAGCCGCGAAGACGAGCAGCGAGGCGACCGTCTTGACGGCGCCCTGGAAGAGGTCGGTGTAGACGCCGGCCAGGATCCCACCGGTTGCGGAGTACGCCAGGACGATCGACGCCCCGGCGACGATGCCAATCCGGAGTCCGGTGTGGAAGATGGCATCGACCACCAGCCCGAGGGCGAGGACATTCGTCCCGATGTAGCAGATGCTCGCGATGACGATGGCGACCGCCGTGAGCCCGTGCGCGGTGGGCGAGCGATACCGCGCACCCACCGCCGCAGGCACCGTGATCAGTCCGCGCGTCTCACGCAGGAAGCGCAGCGGCTTGGCGAGGGCCCAGGCGCTTAGCGGTGTCGTGATGCCGGCCGACAGCGAGATGAAGAGCGCGTAGGTGCCGAACTGGTACAGCAATCCGGGGCCACCGATGAAGATGAAGCCCGACAGCGTGGCCGCCATCGCCGCCATCGCCATCGGCCAGAGGCCGATGCCCTTCCCCGCCGCGAAGAAATCCGTCGCCGTATGGGTCCGCCGGACGGCCCAGATCGCGATGGCCGCACAGACGGCGAAGTAGCCGATCGCCACCCACCCGATCGACGGCGCCGGGTTCGCCGAGATTGGCCGGGTCTGGAGCAGCAAGGCCCAATGCGGCATCACGACGTCCCGGAGCGCGAACGCAGCTGTTCGCATTCCTCGCCGAGCTGGTCGAGTGAGGCCTGATCAAGTCCTTGATCACGAAATTCGAATGCGAAGACCAGCGGAAGCGCGAGAGCCGGGAGCAACCCGACGCCATAGATCTCGATCGCCGCGCGCAGCGGCAGACCAAGGAGGAGTGGCCCGTCGGAAGTCTCGGGGGCGAGCACCATCGGCACCCCGAAGCCGAGCAGCAGCAGCAGGAAGAGCAGCAGCGCGACGACCGTTGCCCGGCGAGTCGGGACACCCGAGCGCTGGGCGCTCAAGCCAAGCATGCCGGACATGAGCAACGCCGTCCCGGCGATCATCAGCCAGACGCCCCAGGTCGGCGTGCCGGCCGCCCACCACGCCGTAGCATAAGCCAGCGCGATGCACACGATGCCCACCACCAGGGTCGAGAGCGCGCCCCGGCGCGTCACTCCTCGCCTGACTCCATCAGGATGTCCGCCATGCGACCGGCGTCAAACGGCTCGAGATCTTCGACCGTCTCCCCGAGCCCGAGAAATCGAATCGGCACGTTGAGCTCGCGACGCAGTGCCACGACCGCCCCACCCTTGGCAGTGCCATCCAGCTTGGTCACGATCAGCCCCGTGAGCGGCACCACCTCGGCGAAGAGCCGGCCCTGCTGCACTGCGTTTTGCCCCACCGTTCCGTCGAGCACGAGCAGCACCTCGTGCGGCGCATCGGGGAGCTTGCGGCCGATGACCCGCACCACCTTGGCCAATTCGGTCATCAAGTTGTCCTGGGTGTGCAACCGGCCAGCCGTGTCGATGATGACGACATCCATCCCGCGAGCGACGCCGGCTTCGACCGCATCGAACGCCACCGCGGCCGGATCGCCACCGGCCTTCCCCGAGACACAGGGTACCGCCATGCGCTCGGCCCACAGCTCCAGTTGGGCCACCGCGCCGGCGCGCCAGGTGTCGGCCGCACCCAGCAGGACGTTCATCCCGGCACGCTTCAGCCGCCACGCCAACTTGGCCACGGTCGTCGTCTTGCCAACTCCGTTGACCCCGAGCACCAGCACCACGGCGGGACCGGTGATCGGACGCACAATATCGTCAGGGTTCGCCGGCCCGGCGAGCATCACCCGGAGGCGCTCTCGCAGCGCGGCGTGCAGCTGCGCCTCGGACTTGACGCTTCCCTTTCGGACTTCTCCCTCGAGAAACTCGACCAGGTCCAGCGTCGCGGCCACGCCGAAGTCCGCCTCGATCAACAACTGCTCGATCTGTTCGAGATCGCCCGCATTCAGGCCGCGCACCAGCGCACCGACGTCGGTCAGCGCCAGGCGCTTGAGCCGACCCCAGATGCCGATCTTCTTGCTGCCAAGTCGTGCCATGATCACCCAAGAAATGAGGGGCTATCGCAGTCCCAGCCGGCGGCGCAGCATCCACTCACTGCCGAAGCCGGCCAGCGCGAGGAAAAACAACGGGAGCAGTTCCCGCAGCGAGCGCCGTGGAACGACGGGCGACGCGGTGGCGGCCTGTTCCCTGAGCGTCACCGGGCTGGGGACAATCTCATCGGCAAACGGCTCGACTCCAACCATCCCCTGGCCGCCACCGGCAAGGGTGTAATGGTACTTGCCTGGCCGGAGCGCCACGGCTGCCTCGCCGTTGCCGTCAAATCGCAAGGTGTCGGTGGACGTCACGGCGCCATCGGAGAACGCGATCGCCATGGGGGCGGCCACACCCTGCCCGGTCCAACGGAACCGGACCGCTCGGCCTCGCTGGGTCACTGGCACGAGGGGACGGGCCCGTGCTCCGTCGGTGTCCGGTGAGGCGAGCAGCCAGCTCGTGACCGCCGCGATCAGGGAACGCCAGACCTGGTCACTGGCGCCGCCGCGGAACGCCCAGCGATACAACCCATCGGCACCGATCGTCACCGTCCGGCCGCCCACACCATCGCGGCCGGTGATCACCGGCACGGCCCGTCCGCGCTTCGCTTGTCGGGCAACTGCTCCGATCCACGCCCCGAGCGTGTCGCTCTCGGCGCGATGCACCGCTACCGCCGCCGGCAGCGAGTCGGGCTCCACTCCGACGAAGGCACCCGCCACCGGTGAGATGTTCGCGGGACCAAGGTACCAGTCGCCCGGTTGATCGGCTGGTGGCCAGAGCAGGCGCGCCCGGCCAGCGCGACGCCAGGGTTGCGGGTCGCCGCGCACCGCAAGCAGGTCTGCGCCGCGGGCCGCCGCCGTGACGTCGACCGCCGACACCTTCCGCAGGTCGTCCATCCGTCGCCACTGGCCCGGCTCGATCTGCACGAAGCCACGCACGGGCGCGCTGGCTACCTCCCGGAGTGCCCGATAGAGCGCACGCGAATCCCAATCGGGGGACGTCGCGATGACCACAATGCCCGGAGTCGGTGTCACGGTCAACAGCCACCAGCGCACGTCGTCCAGCGGCTCAGCATCAGGCGCACCGACGCGCGCGATCTCGAGCCAGTGCTCACCGCGCATCGAGGAGGGCAGCATCGCCCCCAGCCGCACCCTGGCCCGATCAACCTTCCCGAATCGCAGCACGGCGCGAGCGAGCACGGTGTGACCCTCGCGCAACTCGATGGTGGCGCTGTCAGGTGCGCCTGCGGTGCGAAGCCCCGCCACCTCCAGCCAGAGCGAATCACCCATGGCGATTCGGGTCGGCCCCTGCACGTCCACCAGTGCCTGATCCGGTCCGGTGGGTCGTGGCACGAGTCGCACCGTGGCGCGCGCGAGCAGCGCCGGGGGAATCGCCGCACGATCCGCGATCTCGCCGTCGCTCACCACGACCACTGCCCGGCCGCTCGCCACCGCGCCACCCATCGCGTCGGTGAGTGCGGTGCGTCCGCCCGGTTCGCCCCGGGCGAGTTCGCCGAAGGTGCTGGTATCGCCCAGCGTCGCCCCGAGGGCGGCCGCCTCCGCCGCGCGCCCCCCGGTGGCGTGCATCGACACCGAATTGTCGAGCAGAACCATCGCCCGGCGACGGAGGGTACTCGTCACGAAGCCGGGATCGAGCAGGAGCAGGAGGAGGGCGAGGAGGCCGAGCGCGCGAGCGGATGCGGCGGTACGAGCGAGTGGGGAGTCGAGGCGGCCGCGCCATCCCCACCACGACAGCGCGGCAGCGAGCGCGGTGGCGAACAGCGCCACCGGCCAGGCGAGGCTATTCGGTGATGGCGTAGCCGGCCACCGGATGGCGGCCGAGCAGCGCGGCGAGCAGAACGCGATTCCGCTCGAAGGCGCCACGCTGACTGGCATCAAGTGGCGGGCCGACCTGCATCTTGATCGACCGTGGGTCGCGAGCGGCGCCGTTCATGCGGAACTCGTAGTGCAGATGCGGCCCCGTGGCGAGCCCGGTCATACCCACTTCGCCGATCTTCTCCGATTGCCTGACCCGAACCCCGGCGCGGAGGCCGCGGGTGATCGTGCGGAGGTGCCCGTAGCGGGTGGTGACCCCGTTGGGATGCCGGATCTCCACCAGGTTGCCGTAATCGCCACCCCAGCCCGCGAAGGTCACGACGCCGTCGCCCGTGGCGCGAACTTCGGTGCCACGATCGGCCGCATAGTCGATCCCCTGGTGCCGGCGGGTGATCCCGAGGATCGGGTGGAGGCGCGCGCGCGAGAAGGTGCTCGAGATGTAGCGGAACTGGACCGGGGCGAGGAGGAAGGCTCGCTTGGTCGAGTTGCCCTTCTCGTCATAGAAGGCATTCTCGCCGCTGCCGGTGACGAAGTTGAACGCGGTGGTGACCTTCCCGCCCACCGAATCCTCACTCGCCAGAATGCGGCCGAACTTGATCTCGCCCTCTTCGGAGATGTCGCGCTCGACCACCGCGGCGAAGTGATCGCCGGGCTGGGGATCACGAGTGAAATCGACGGCCCACGCATTGACATCGGCGAGGTCCCACACCAGCCGGGTCACCTCACCGCGATCGAGCGTCGCCTCGCTGACCGCGCTCTCCATCGCCTCGGAGAGGCTCGAATTCGGCTCGATGACGGCGCTGACCCGAATGGTATCGTGGCTCCAGCGAATCGGGATCGCTGCCCCGGTCCAGGTGCCACTCGCGGTGCGAATGAAGCGGAGTCGCTGATCGACACTCGGACGGAATTCGACCGAGGTCGGCTCGTCGGTGGCCGGATCGCGATGGAGCATGAAGATGCGTCCGGCCTGGATCCGGCGCGGATCAAAGCGCAGCGCGTGGG